>CAZBZH010000756.1:0-2348 GCA_964496265.1 uncultured Acidobacteriota bacterium
GCCGCGCAGCCAGGTCACCGCCGCCTCGACGTCGCCGACCTCCCCTCGCGCGTCGTCGTGGGTGCCTTCGCTGGAACCGACGCCGCGGAAGTTGAAGCGCAGGGTGGTGAAGCCGGTGCGATGCAGCTCCCGGTCCGAGTGGAACACCACCGAGTTGTGCAACGTGCCGCCGTGGAGCGGATGCGGGTGGGCGACCACCGCCGCCGCGCGGGCGTTCTTCGCCACCCGCACCGTCGCCTCCAGCTTGCCGGCCGGCCCCTCGATCCACAGCTTGCGAAGTTCTCCCACTGCCTTCCTCCGGGGTTCCCTGGCACTGTTGCGGATCGGAGGCGGGGTGTCAAACCGGGGTTGTGGATCGTCCGGTGGGTTGCGGATCGCCAACGCCGCCGGGACGCCTGCTGCGAGTTTGTCCGGTGAGTGCGCCGCACCTTTGCGACATGCTCTTGCGGGTCTTTGCGCTCTTTCGGGTTGCCGGCGCTTGTCTGCTGCTGGGCTGGATGCACGAGCCCTGGACCGTGTTCGACGAGCGGGTCGATGTCTGGCTTCTCTGGGCGGAACAGTTCGCGCTGTTCGCGGGGCCGGCCTCGGGGTTCGTCATCGGGGAGGCGCTGCATGCGGCTTCGCGAGAGGGGGAGCGCGGTGGGGTGCGGGGCGTGCTCTACGGCGCGTCGGTGGTGACGGCGTTCGGCGTGACGGTGCTGGCCGTGGTCGGCTTCGCGTACGGCGTGTTGATCCTGGTGACGGCTTGGTTCGGGTTCCTGCTTGGAGTGGATTTCGGCTGCTTCGTCTGGCCGTGGATCCGGGGAGAGAAGGAGCGGCCTGAGTTGGAAGACGATGATGATGAGGGAGCGGGGGAGTTATGGAACTAGCCGTCGATGCCGGCGGCCCCGGACGGGTCCCCGGCGGCGCCGGCGTGGCGAGCCGTAGTTCGCAAATGCGGACTCCGTTTCCGGGCCCGGGACAGTCTGCAACCTGCAGACTCCCGGCCGGGACCACCAGCCGGAAGTCGCAGCGCGACCCCCCGGGCGCTAAGATAAAGACATGCCCGATCCCGGCGCCGGAACCCTCGTCCTCTGGGACGGCCAGTGCGGCCTCTGCCGTCGCTGTGCGGGCTGGGCTGCCCGCAAGGACACCCAGGAACGGCTGACCCTGATGCCCTATCAGGAGGCCCCATCTCCGCCGATGACGCCGGAGTTGAGTAAGGCCTGTGAGCGGGACATGCACGTGGTGCGTCCCGACGGCTCGATCCTCAAGGGGGGCGACGCCGCGCTCCACGTGCTGCGGGCCCTCCCCGGCTGGTGGCGTATCCCGGCGGCGCTGTTCAGTGTTCCGCCCTTCATCTGGGCCGTGCGCCTGGGCTACCGGATGGTCGCCGACAACCGCTCGATGTGGTCGCGGGTCCTGTTCCGCGGCTCCTCGCCCTCCTGACCCCCTCAGGCGAATTTTCGACGCATATTTGCACCTGGGCGGGTCTATCCGCTCCGCAAAGGTTTGCTCCCGTTTGTGGCTCCGAGTAGGATTTGCCCAATGCCGCGCATGAGGCATTGAGGGGCCAGAGCAGCGAGGTCGGTTCATGGTGTCGGTCAGCCGGATCAGCGCGGTGCTCACCGTTCTGTTCGCGCTTCTGTCTAGCTGTGGACCCCTGTCAGCGGCCGCCCCGACCACGAGACTCCAGGGCGCCGATTTCGACGCGGTCTACCGCTCCATCCGCGACGCTGCACCGCGGCTCGAACAGGCGTTGATCGCCGACGGCCTGACCCTGCCGCTGGGCAACGCCCGGCTGGATATCCTCCGCGGTCACCTGTTCGACGTGCCCATTGCCGGTGGCTCCATGGAGTTGATCTTCCTCGGGGACGCCCGGCTGCGGCTGCAGACCGGCGACCCGGTCGAGTCCGGCCAACTGGCGCTGTTCACCGGCGACGAGGCCCTCGACGAGACGGTCACTCAGGCGGCGCTGGTGATCGGCGACCGCGAGCTGATTGAGCGCATCCGCGGGCTGGAGCGACAGCCGTCGCGGAAGCAGCAGGCGAGCACTGCCGGAGAACTCTTTGCTCGCTGGCGGGACTCTCCCGAGCGGCGCCGGATCGACGCCGAGGGGGGCATGTTGTTCAACGCGGCGCGCTCGGGAAACGCCGCGACCGACCCCCACGCTTCCTACGCCGCAGCGTGGCTCGGTAGCCCGCGGCTGGGACCCTTCGTGCTCTCGGTCGATCCGCTGTCCCACGAGCAGGTCAAGATCGAACACTTCACCCCATTGCTGGCTCCCAGCGAAAAGGAACGTCGTGCCCGGGAGCGCGAGATCGAGAGCCGTCAGCGCAAGGGGCACATGCTCGGCGTCGGCCTCGGTG
>CAZBZH010000757.1:0-2343 GCA_964496265.1 uncultured Acidobacteriota bacterium
ACTGCCTCTATCGCCACCGGGAGGCGTGGGACATCCTGCGCCGGCATCCGCTGCGGGTCCTGTTCTGCGGGGTGCTCACGGTGCCCGGCTACAACCTGGCGCTCTACTACGGGCAGCAGCACGGCGTGCCGGCTCCCATCGCCGCCTTGACCACCGCCCTGGTGCCGCTGTTCGTGATGCTGATGGCGGCGCTGTTTCTGGGGGAGCGGCTGACCCTGCGCCGGGTCGCCGGCTTCCTGATCTCGGTGACGGGGATGGGGCTGATCGCTTCGGCCAAGAGTGGGGATGTCGAGGCCTATCCGCTGCTGATCGCCGTGACCGCCGGCGCGCCCCTTTGCTGGTCGCTGTTCTCGGTGATCAGCAAGCCGCTGGCCGGACGCATTCCGATGCTGGTCTGGACCTATCTGTGCACGGCGGTGGGAACGCTGTTGGCGCTGCCGTTGATTCCGTTGAGCGGCAACGAACCCCTGCGTCAGGCCGCGGCCCTCGATGCCACCGGCTGGGGCGCGATCCTGTTCTTGGCCTTGCCCTGCACGGTGCTCGGTTTCGCCATCTGGACCTGGCTGCTGCGCTTCCTTCCCGCCTCGACGGTCGGGTTCACCGTGTTCCTCAACCCGCCGCTGACCACCTCGTCCAAGTATCTGTTCTCGCTGCTGTTGCCGGCGGTCTTCGTCTTCGATATCCGCCCCCTGGAGTGGCTGGGCGGGGCGGTGACCCTGGTTGGCCTGGCGGTGGCGGTCTGGGTCCGGGGAACGCGCTAGCGATCCCGGGTCAACGAGACGGAGCCACGACACCGCACGCCATGAGTTGTGCGGTGCCGCGACTCCACTCTCGGGGTTGAGAGTCAGGGATCGATGTAGAGCGCCTTGCTCGGCGGTCCCGCCCCGTAGGGCACGGCGTTGCCGGTGGTCCAGCCGTAGATCGCGGTGCGGTTGGGCCGCAGCACCACCCGGGGTTGTCCGGGAGTCGCGACCAGGTCGTTGACCTGGACCCGGGGCATGACGAAGCCGGGGTCGTCCCGTTCCCCCTGGAACGCGTGGACCGCCCAGCCCTCGCCGTTGCGGCAGTCGGCGGTGACGAAGCCGTCTCCGCGCACCGCGGCGATGTCCGCCTTCGAGCGGCAGCTCTCGTGAATCGTCGGCAGGTTGATGAACGACCCGGCCCGCCAGAGCACGCCGAAGAACCACTCCAGGGCGAAGCCGCCCCGGTTGGCCCGGCCCAGCGCGGTCAGCGAGGTCTCGCCGTCCTTGGCCAGCAGGGTGGGGTGGTGCAGTCCGCTCGGCGTGGTGAAGACCTCGGTCTGACCCACCGGCGGCTTGAACGGCGTGCCGTGAAGCCTGCCGCTGATCACCGTGATGTGCCCCGCCTGGGTCTCGTCGAGGGCGGCGGCCCACAGGCCGTTATTGAAGTCGGCGGTCAGGCTGGCCCGGCCGAAGTGGTCTCCCCGAGCAGCAGGGACCTGAGCGCTCGGACCGCTGATCGCGTGTGTCGCGTAGCTCCAGTAGCGCACCGGCGGGTTGAAGCGGCGGTCGATGTCATTCTCGAACAGTGTGAGCATCACGCCCCGCTCACTTTCGGGGCCTCCGGTTCGTTTGGTCCAGGTAATGCCCACGGCGTACTCCCGGAAGCTGCCGGGAAAGCGGGGAATCACCGCGATGGAGGGATCCGCGGCGACCGCGGGCGAGGTTGCGTTGGCCGGAAGGACCGAGGCGAAGCCGACCCCCTTGGGTCCCCGGGGCCAGGGGCTGTCGACGGGGCCGTTGTAGAGCATCAGGTGTTCCTGGCTGCCGGGTACCGCCTCGTACTGCACGACGACGAACGCCCGGTTGTTGCCCTGGGACTCGAGATCCGAGCCGACGGCCACGGCAATGTCGACGATCTTGCCCCGGTTGCTCGGCGGCATGAAGGAGCTCAGCTGCTGCCAGCGGCCGTTGGGGTCCTGGCTCACCACCAGCACCCTGGGCTGGTAGTAGCTGTCCTCGACGAAGGCCATGACCATGTAGCCGCGGTTGTCGATGTCCATGTCGAGCAGGGTCGCTTCCCGGGCGGCGCGGTCCCGGGGATCGGCGAACAGGTGGTAGATCTCCTCGTCGGGATCGTCCTGGGCCACCACCGGCACCGTCAGCGCGACGGCGAGGAACAGAAGGGGCCAGAGCGCCGGGGCTCCGGCAGTGCGATGGGTCGACACGGCATACCTCCGAATGGTGGCGACGATCGGGGTGACGGGCGTCGCCGCGTTCGGAGGGTTATCGATCCTGGGGAGGGATTCCCTGCATCTGCGCGTCAGGCATCCCGGAGGGACCGGGATACCTGACGAGGTTCGGGGGGGCTTGCCGCCTAGAG
>CAZBZH010000758.1:0-2338 GCA_964496265.1 uncultured Acidobacteriota bacterium
CGGTGTTGCCGAAGGTCACTCCGCCGTCGTTGGAACGCCGGACGACCAGCTCCGGAGCCCCCGCGCTTTGATCGAGCCAGGCGGCCCAGAGGTTGACGCTTCCATCGGAGGCGAGCTGCGCCATGAAGTTCGTCGCCTCGGGAACCGGGGCTCCGCCGCTGCCGGGCCCATCCAACCGGAGCGGTTGGATCGAGGCGGTCGCCGGCGGCGGCGCACCCTCGTTCTGGGAGTAGCGAGCGACGTAGATCGCGTCGAGGAACTCCTCGAAGCTGGTCTGGGTCTGGTCTTCCATCCACAGCGCGACGCAGCTCTCGTCACCCGCCTGGGAGCAGACGAGGTCGCCGGGGAACTTCTGCCAGGGGGACGCGGTCACGACGAACTCTCCCTCCTGCCCGGTCCCTACCGTGTAGTACTCCGCCGTGAGGTCCCGACGCCGTCCCTGCCGCTCGTCGGACATCAGAATGTGGGCGCGGTCGCCGTTGGCGCCGGTGTTGCTCTCCCAGCAGTCGAGTCGATGGAAGTAGGCGCCTCCCTGAGGGCCGTCGGGAAGCAACTGCTCTTCGGTGGTGAAGCTGAAGCTGTTGTTCTGGGCATAGAGCAGGTGATCGGTGAAGAAGGCGAACTGGACGTCGACGGTGGCGAAGGTCACGAACAGGGTGTCGTCGGTCGCGCAGGCTCGCGGGTTGCGGTTGAACCCCGATACGTTGTGCTGCACGGTCACCACCCCGGAGAAGGCGCCTCCCGGCGGGCGCTGGGAGTAGAGAATGCTCTGGCCGAGCCCGTCGGTGAACACGGCATGCACGGTGCCGTCGCCGGCCCGGGTGATGTCGAACTCGTTGAGCAGGCTGCCGCCGGGGCTCAGGTTGCGGGTCGCCGGCGCGTCCCAGGTGCGCCCGCCGTCGTCGCTGCACGCCGCGTGGATGTCCCAACGGGTCCCGGCGGCGTTGAACTGGTTGTAGGCCACGCAGACGTCGTCCCCCTCGGCGACGATCTTCGGCGCGACCTGCCGGATGCCGAAGGTGGCGAACCCGCTGATGCGGTTCACCACGGGAAAGGTCTGCCCACCGTCGTCGCTGACCGCCACACGGATTTGGGCCTCCGACCCCTCGAAGCGGGAGGAGAAAGCAACGTAGATCCGATCGTCCCCGGTCCCGGGCACTTCGGTTACGGCGATGGCGGTGGTGTCGAGGCCACTGGCGGCGACATCGGCGCCGTCGGTGTCGATGCGAAGGTCCGCGCCGGGAGATCCCGCGGCGAGGTTCGCCGCCGTCTCCCGGTTTGCGTAGATGTTGAAGCTGCGGCCGGAGTCGTCCCTCGCGTCGGTGTAGGCCAGGAACAAGGTGTCGCTCCCGGTCGCCGCCATGCCGCGCCGCCGCAGGGCGCTCAACTCTCCCAACGCGGTGGAATCGATCTTGCGCTCCGGCTGGAACGAGGCGCCGCCGTTGGTCGAGACCCGGACGTAGATGTCCGTGCGTTCGCCGCGGTAGCTGTCGTCGCGGCGGTCTGCCCAGGCAACCGCCCAGTGGCCCGCGTCGGTCACCGCGATGCTCGGTTGGTCGAGTTCCAGGTAGTCGGCGTTGTTGGCGGTCTGGCTGACCAGCTGGACCGGCGACGACCAGTTGTCCCCGGAGTCGGTCGACCGGCGTACGGTCAGCGTGCCCCGGCCGTCGACGACGCCCAGCAACACCGTGTCGTTGACGGCGGATGCGTTCTGCGCGGTCAACACCGGTGCCAGGATGATCTGGTCGTTGTTCAGCAGGAACTCTCCCTCGAAGCTGAAGTTGGCTCCGTCGTCGACGCTACGCACCACGCGGACACGGTCGGCGAGGGTCGTGCCGCCCGAGTCGAAGAAGGTCAGCAGCAAGACGTTGCCCCGGGCGGCCCACTCGAATTCCGGAAAAAACTGCTGATCGTTACTCGAGAACAGCGATTCGAAGGTGGTTTCGGTACTGAAGGTCGCGCCCTGGTCCGTCGAACGGGTGTACCAGATGCGCTCGCCCTGCCCGCGGTTCTCGGCGAACGCCGCGTGAATCACGCCGGCCGGCGACACGGTGACCGCCAGCGTGACCTCCTGTCCGTCGCCATCGTCGGCGATCAGAGAGTTGAGCTGGACAGCCGCGCTCCAGGTCGCCCCGAAGTCCGTGCTGACCTGGGCGAACGGGTCGCCGCCGGGTCGATCGCGGTAGAGCAGCGCCACGACTCCGTTCGCGTTCGCCGCGATCTTCGGGTCGAAGAAGGAAACGCCGTGGGTCGGGTCGCCGCTGCCGACGACGCTGACCGGCGACCCCCAGCTCGCGCCGAAGTCGTCGGAGCGGACCACCTCGATGCCGATATCTCC
>CAZBZH010000759.1:0-2334 GCA_964496265.1 uncultured Acidobacteriota bacterium
GAGAGCATGCCCCGTTGGGGGAAGGTCAGCTGATAGATCGGATCGTTCGGAACCGCATCCCAGTCGATCAGGTGGTTGATGACGTATTCGTTGACCCGGAACGGCAGCACGCTGGCCACCACCTTCATCTCGAACACGGTCTCTTCGGGGAGCCGCTTCAACACGTCGAGCCCGTCGAGGTGACGCGCCATGAAGACCTTGAAACGAGGGGGCGTCTTGTCACCGGTCAGGGAAGCGGAGGTTCGATTAAGATGATCCAGCTGCGACATTCTTCCTCCAGAATTATCCATTGCGCCGCCTTACGGCGACACGCACACACGCCCGCCTGAGCAGGCCCGAATTTTCCATGCCATGGCCGAATCGTGCGCCCACGGGCGTGTAACCCTGTTGCTGCAGATCGGAGGTGCAGGCGACGGTCAGGACGTCAAGCCCAGACTGGGACCGTCAGGTGAGCGCCAGAGGCGAGTACGCGCACGAAGCGCGCCGACTCCGATGTATTTGCAGTTCAGTCTTAAAAGGTTACATACCATTATTGCCCCAAAAGGGGCCTATCTGTCAAGTTGACGCCGGACGCGGCGTTACGAGCGGATCGCCGTACTGAGGAAGGGAAGCGACACGTCCAGGCGGTATGAAGTGCCCAGATGATCGTCGTCGAACTCCTCGTAACGATGCTCGATCGACGCCGCGCGAAGCTTGCGCACCAGCGCCCGCGTGCCGAAGTGCAGATGGAACTGATCCCGGGAACCGCAGTCGATGAACAGACCCTTCAGGCCGGACAACTTCTCGCGGCACTCGGGTCGATCGGCGAGGCGTAGCGGGTCGTGGGACAGCCACTGCTCCCAGCGCTCGGGGTCGAGGCGGCAGGTTTCCGCGTCGAACGGCAGGCGCACACCGAGCGGCGCGTCGACGTCGGGATCGTAGGTCGCCGCCATGGCCAGGATCGACAGCACGTGCATCTCGGGCCACGAGGTCTTGCGCGCCTCGGTGAAGTAGTTGACGAAGCCGGCAATGTCGCCGCCGTGACGGGCCAGCGCCGTGGCGATCTTGGGAAAGTCGCTGCGGTAGACCAGGTCGAAATCCACGTCGCCGGAATGGGACGCGATGGCGCCCCAGTGCTCGCCGTGCTTCATCCCCTGGATCAGCGATCCGTAGCCGCCGCTGGACTTGCCCAGCACCGCGCGGTGGGCGGCGCCCGGGCGCACCCGGTAACTCCGCCCGAGCGCCGGGAGCAACTCCTCGAGCAGGTAGTCCTCCCAGTTCCCGAACACCGGCGAGTTGATGTACTGGTTGCCC
This sequence comes from uncultured Acidobacteriota bacterium, assembly GCA_964496265.1. GTDB lineage: Bacteria > Acidobacteriota > Polarisedimenticolia > Polarisedimenticolales > Polarisedimenticolaceae > Mor1. The sequence continues at coordinate 1,294 of CAZBZH010000759.1, forward strand.
CCCAGGGAGGTGAAGGCGTCGGGCATGGCCACGATCGCCGGCGCCATCCGCTCCTCGGCGATCAGCCGCTCGACCCGCTGGGGCAGGCTCTCGCCGAAACCCTTCCAGGCGGTCTGGCCCAGGCCGCTGCCCCCGTAGCCGGACAGGTACACGATCAGCGGGTAGTCCCCGCCCCCGTCGTCATGCCCTTCGGGCAGGTAGACGGCGGTGCGTCGGGACGCGGGATCGCCGAGCAGGTTGCCGGCCAGCGCCTTGGACTCGACGGTCAGCTCGTCGAGCCGGCCGCGCAGCGGAGAGAACACATGTCGGGACATCGGGACTCCAGGCGGCCGTCGGCCGGCGCGTGCCTCACGGCCCCGGCGGATCAGGCGTCGGGGCGCAGCAGGCGTACGGGAGTCTCATAGTAACGCGCGCCGCCGCCGGTGTCGGTCTCCGCCGCCTGGATCAGAGCGTTTGCGCAGCGGCCGCGGCCGAGCCAGCCCCCCTTGTCCAGCAGCACCACATCCCGCCGCTGGGTCGGATCGAACCGCAGGCGCACCTGCATGCTGCCGCCGGCCGATTCGAGGGTCGCCTCGTCACCGTCGGCGAAGTCCGGTGCCGCGTCCGGGTGCAGGGTCGCCGGCGCCGGTCCCTCCTGCAGTGCCGGGGGCCACTGGGAGGACTGAGACTTGCGCGCGGCCAACGGCATCAACAACAGCGGCCGCTCCTCGCTGACCGGACTCGGCTGCACCTGGGCCTCGGTCAACAGGTTGACCTTGCCGCTCGGTGTAAAGAAGCGGCGATCGGCAAACAGCACCTCGGCGGCCATCGGATTGCGCACCGCCCCCTGGCGCAGCTGCTCGAGGGTGACGCCCCGGGCGTTGAGCTTGCGCATCATGCGCTGCTTCCAGGCCGAGGCCGGCTCGTGGAACGTGTCGTCGAGACCGAGGCGGGTCGCCAGGGCGCAAACGATGGCGTAGTCGCTCATCGCCTCCCCCGGCGGCGCGACCACCGGCTGCACGTCGGACAGCCAGTGGTTGCCGTAGGCGCCGAGCAGGTCGT
>CAZBZH010000760.1:0-2330 GCA_964496265.1 uncultured Acidobacteriota bacterium
CAGGCGGGGGTCGTCGTGGTCGGCGAGAACGCGTTGGTCGAGAGCCTGCCCCGGGAAGACTGGCGTCAACAGGGAGAGCTGTTGGTGGAACCCGGCGAGGACGGCAGCGACCTGGCCGCGGGTCTGCGCCTGGCGGCGGGCCTACTTCCACCCGGCGACGAGGGCCGGATCGTGCTGCTGAGCGATGGCGTGCCGACGGCCGGCTCGCTGGACGAGGCGGTGCTGTCCCTCGGCGATCACGTCGAGGTGGTCTGGTTTCCCCTCGATCCGTCGGAATCCAACGACGTGCTGATCGAGTCGGTCCAGGCGCCCGAGCGGGTCACCGAGTCCGAGCCTCACCGGATCCGGATCGCCGTGGCGGCGACGCAGGATAGCGAAGGGGTGCTGCGGCTGTTCCGCGGCAACGAGCTGATCAGCGCTTCCCGGGTGCGGCTGCGCGCCGGGCGGGACAACGTCTTCTCGGTGGAACGCCCGGGGCCCGACGCGGTGGGCATGCTCCACTACCGGGCGGAGATCGAGGTCGCCGGCGACAGCGAGATCGAGAACAACCGAGCCTCGGCGGTGGTGCGCGTCGACGGACGCCCCCGGGTCTTGCTGGTGGACCGGGACCCGAAGTCGATGTCCCCGGCGGAACGGGCGCTGAAGCGAGCCGGTATTCGCACCGAGACCTTCACCCCCGGCGGACTCCCCGCGGGACTGACCGGGATGGCGGGCTACGACGCGATCATGCTGGCGGACGCCCCGGCGACCGATCTGGCCGACCGGCAGCTCGCCGACCTGCGGGCGTATGTCGACGCCGCCGGCGGGGGCCTGCTGATGCTCGGCGGTCCCGACAGCCTCGGCCCGGGCGCCTACTGGCAGACGCCGGTCGAGGAGGCGCTTCCCGTCGACCTGGATGTCACCGACCGCCGCCACTACCCCTCGATCGGGCTGGTGGTCTGTATCGACAAGTCCGGATCGATGGCCGGGGCCGGTAGCGAACAGAAGAGCGAGGTGGCCAAGGCCGCCGCCGCGGGACTGACCGAGCAGCTCACCCCTCAGGACCGCATCGGCGTCATCGGCTTCGACGCGGCGGCCAAGTGGGTGGTGCCGGTCACCTCGGCCGGCGAGAAGGAACAGATCATTTCCCAGCTCGGCACCCTGCGCGCCGGCGGCGGCACCGATGCCTACCCGGCGATGGAAGCGGCGCTGGCGGCGCTCCAGCCGCTGAACGTGCGGGTCAAGCACGTGCTGCTGCTGACCGACGGCCAGCTCTCCACCCGGGCGCACGAACGGCTCGCGGCAACGATGGCGGGACAGGGCGTCACCATCTCGACGGTGGCGATCGGCAGCGACGCCGACACCTTCACGCTGAACGCGATCGCCCGGGCCGGCGGGGGCGAGTTCTATCTGGCAACCGACGCCGCGCGATTGCCGCGGATCTTCCTGCGCGAGGCATTCCGGGTCAGCCGGGCCTGGATCGAAGAGGCGCCGTTCCAGCCGGTGGTCTCCTCGCGGCACCCGGTGACCGAGGGGCTCAACCCCGAGAACGCGCCGCCCCTCGAGGGCTACGTCGTCTCGACGCCGAAAGCAGCGGCACAGCACCCCTGGCAAACGCCGTCGGGAGATCCGCTGCTCAGCGCCTGGCGCTACGGGTTGGGAGCCTCGGTGGTCTTCACCTCGGACCTCGAAGGGCGCTGGGCCCGCTCCTGGCTGCAGTGGAGCGGCTACGCGCCGCTGGTCTCGCAGGTCATGCGTTGGACCGCCCGTGGGGATGTGGACCGCGGCCGCATGCATGTCACCGCCGCCGCGGAAGACGGGGTGCTGCACGTGAGCGCCGATCTGTTCAGCACGGCCGGCGACTTCCTCAACGGCGCCGCGCCGGTGGCGATCCTGGCGTTGCCCGACGGCAACCGGCAAGAGGTGCCGCTGACCCAGGTGGGCCCGGGCCGCTACTCGGCGGAGCTGGATGCGGAGCAGACCGGCGTCTACCTGGCGGCGGTGATCGAACGTTCCGAGGGCATCGGAGATACCGCGGTGGCGGTCAAGCCCTACTCGACGGAGCTGCGGAGCCTGGAACGGGAACCCGCCGAGATCGAGCGGCTGCTGGCGGAGGGGCGGATCACCCGGGGTACCGACGTGGAATCGTTGTTCGAGCGGCGCGGGATCGGCAGCGCCGTGCGACGCTCGCTGGTGCCCTGGTTGCTGGCCCTGGCGGCGATGGCGCTGCTGGGCGAGGTCGCGACGAGGCGGCTGCGCTTCGGGACGCAGCGGTTGGCGGCGCGGGGACCGGCGGCGACGGTAGGCGGATCGACCACTGCCGCCGCAGCTGGTGTCGACACCGGAAGCAC
>CAZBZH010000761.1:0-2325 GCA_964496265.1 uncultured Acidobacteriota bacterium
GAGGTGGTCGAGCGGGAGATCCTGATTCCCCTCGAGGGACGCGCGGCGCTGCTGCAGGATCTCGAGGAGACCACGGCGGTGGTCACCGGCTCCAACGGCACGCTGACCCTGGAGTTCGAACCGGGGGTCGATCTCGCGACCCGCGAGCTGGAGATGCAGCGGCTGGCGGCGGACCTGGCGCGCACCCAACCGGTGGGTACCACGATCAACGTCGGCTCCCAGGACCTGAATGCGCTGAGCGGCTTCGCCATGTTCATCCAGGTCACCGGGATGGACGACCGGGACAGTCTGCTCGATCTGGTCGAGGATCGGATCGTGCCGCGGCTGGCGGCGGTCAGCGGCGTGGCCCGGGTGCAGGCCGGCGGCGGCGCTCCCCGGGAGTTGACCGTCCAGCTCGATCCCGACCGGGCCTCGGCGGTCGGCGTGCAGGCCGATCAGATCCTGAGCATGCTGGCCCGTTCGGTCCAGCGGCTGGACTACGTCGGCGGCGTCGAGGATGGGGACTCACGCACCCTGGTGGTGATGGACGGGCGGCCGCGGGGGGTCGTCTCCCTGGCGGAGTCCCGGGTCGATCCCGCGAAACCGGCGCAGCTGCGGCATGTGGCCGACGTCAGCCTGGGCACCGGCCGGGAGACGGTGCTGTTCCGGGTCAACGGACAGCCGACCGTCGCGCTGGTCATCTTCCAGGAAGAGGACGCCAACCTGATCCGGCTGGGCCGCGCGCTGCGGGAACGGCTGGATCTGCTCAGCCGCGAGTTCTCGGCCCACAACATCGACTTCCTGATCAACTTCGATGCGGCCAAGGACCTGATCGAGAAGCAGCTCGACCGGCTCAAGCGCCTGGCGATCTCCGGCTTCCTCATCGCCCTGGTGGTGCTGTTCCTGTTCCTGCGGGAGTGGCGCGCGGTGGCCGTGGTCGCCATCGCCGTTCCGACCAGCCTGCTGACCGCCCTGGCGCTGCTCTACGTCTGGGGGTTGAGCCTCAACATCATCACCCTGTTCGGGCTCGGGGTCGTGATCGGGACCCTGGTCGACAACAGCATCGTGGTTTACGAGGCGGTGCAGCGACAGCTGGAACGGGGCGCCGATCCCGACGCGGCCGCCTCGGTCGGCGTGCAGCGCACGGTGCGGGCGATCCTCGCCGCCAGCGTGACCAACGCCGTCGTGTTCCTGCCGCTGGTCTTCGCCGATTTCGAACAGGCGGCGCTGCGCTCCTATCTGGAGGTGATGGCGCTGGCGATCCTGCTGCCGATGGCGGCGTCGGTGCTGGTCGCCGTGGGCCTGGTGCCGCTGCTGTCCCGCCGCCTGGCGGCCCCCGCGGCCCAGGCGCGTATTCGCCGGGAGCGTGAGATCCGTCAACGGACCGCCGGCCTGCAGCCGCCCGAGCGCTCCAAGGAACTGTTCATCGGCACGCTGATCACCGCGCTGCGCCGCCCGGGCATCTGGGTCACCGGCGTGGCGGCGGCGCTGATCCTGACGATCATCTTCGCCCTGCCGCTGGTGCTCGTGACCCAGCTCAACCAGGAAGCCGCCGAGACCGACACGGTGCAGCTCAACCTGACCTTCGAGAAGGCGGACTCGCTGGACCGGGCCCGGGAGCTGGTCGAACGGCTGGAACTGGCCGCGATGAAGCTCGAGGGCATCAAGAGCGTCGAGAGCGTGGTGCAGGAGGAGAGCGGCCAGTTGACCGTGCGGCTGCTGCCCAAGGGGGAACGCCCCGACGACGTCAACGCCGCCAAGGTGCGGGAAACGGTGCGTACCGTGGCCCGGGAACTTCAGGGCCAGGGCGTCCAGGTATCCAACGTCAACTCCGGCTTCGGCGGAGGCGGCGGCGGGCTCGCGGCGCTGACCGGCGGCGACGGATCGGAGATCCTGCTGTCGGGCCCCGACTCCGGGGTGCTGCTCGATCTGGCCACCGATCTACGGGACCAGCTGCAGTCGCTTCCCGAGATCGGCTCGGCCACCGTCGGCGCCAAGCGGGCGCTGGAAGAGATGCGCGTCTCCCCCGACGAGCAGGCGCTGACCGCCTACGGCCTGACCGCCGACCAGGTGCTGCCCGCGCTGCGGGTCGTGCGCCGGGAAGGGGTCGCCATGCAGGTCGGCTTCACCCTGCCCGACGGCCGGGAGATCCCGCTGCCGGTGCGCCGCGAGGCCCCCGAGACCCGGGCGCTGCAAAACCTGGAAGACCTGCGGCTGACCACCCAGGTGGGTGTGCTGCCCCTGGACGCGGTGACCGACGTGCGGCGCATGCCGCCGCCGCCGACCATCGTGCACCGGGACGGCCGCCGCGAGATCGCGCTCAACTACACCCTGGGCAACGACGCC
>CAZBZH010000762.1:0-2324 GCA_964496265.1 uncultured Acidobacteriota bacterium
CGGCTCACCGTGATGCACGCGTGTCACTAGTTGCCACGGAGCGCCCTCAAACGGGGCACAAAATGACGGCATCGCGAGCATTGGGTGCCACAATCGCTCCGAAACCCGCTCGTTCTGGGAGAGAAGGTATTGGCCGGCCGCTAGCTCAGAATGAACGCCTCGTCCCCGCCGACGCGGCCCTAGGCCAGCACCTGCCGCAGCCACTCCCCGATGTCGTGGATCTCATCCGGGTGGACCTGATGCTCCATCGGGTAGGCCCGGTAGTCCACCGAATAGCCCTCGGCGACCAGGGCGTCTCGGGCCGCCTCGCCGCGGGACACCTGGACCATCGGGTCGTGGGTCCCGTGGGCCTGGAACACCGGCGTCGCGCGGTTGGCCTCGGCGGCCTCCTCGGCCAGGTTCTCGCCGACCAGATAGGTCGAAAGCGCCATGATTCCGGCCAGCCGCTCCGGGAAGCGCAGCCCCAGGTACAGCGCGATCGCGCCCCCCTGGGAAAACCCGGCCAGCACGATCCGCTCCGGCGGCACACCCCGCTCACGCTCCCGCTCGATCAGCGCCCGAACCTGGTCCGCCGAGCGACGTACCCCGTCCATATCGTGTTCCCGGCGCAGATCCATCTCGCGGATGTCGTACCAGGCAGGCATGATCAGGCCCATGTTGATCGTCACCGGAATCTGCGGCGCGTGGGGAAAGACGAAGCGGACCGCCAGGTCCTGGGGAATCCCCAGATGCGGCACGATCGGCTCGAAATCATGACCGTTGGCCCCCAGGCCGTGAAGCCAGAGGACCGTTCGCTCGGCCGGGCCGGCCGGCTCGATTTCCACGCAGTTCAGCAGTTCGTCGCTCATGGCCGGGAGTCTAGCAGCCGCCGCCGACCCCGCCACCGGGAGCCAACCACCTGCCGCGAAACGGTTTCCCCACCCTGTGCGTTACCCCTGGCAGCGGTCGATGGAGCGGCTGCGACGGAGGCTAGACCGCATCGATGAGCGATCCGGACCGCCGGCTCGTCGACGAGGCCAGACGCGGCGATGACCGGGCGCTGGCCGAGCTGTACGAGCGGCACAGACGGCCGCTATTCGGTTTTCTGTGCCGGATGCTGCGCCGGCCCGAGGCGGAAGAGGTCCTCCAGGAGGTCTGGATCAAGGTGATGGAGTCGATCGAGCGCTACGAGCCGGGAGGCGCGGGGTTCCGTTCCTGGCTCTACAAGGTGGCCGCCAACGCCGCCCGGGATCGGATTCGCCGCGAGAAGCTGCGCTCCGGCCCCTCCCTCGACGCGCCGCTGGGCGAGGAGGGGGGCGAGGCGGCGATCGACCGCCTGGTCGACAGCGGCGCCGGCCCGGACCGCAAGACCGAAGGAAGCCTGTTCCGCGACGAGCTGGAGCGGGCGATGGAAGCGCTGACTCCCCGGCAGCGGGCGGCGGTGCTGCTCAAGCACCAGCAGGGCTTCCACTATCGAGAGATTGCCGAGATGTTGCAGATGGCCGAGGGCACGGCCAAGACGACGGTTCATCGTGGAGTCGCGACCCTTCGGGATCGGCTCCAGGAGTGGTTCAATGGTTGAGATGCAGTGTGAAGACGTTCGCGGCCGGCTCCACCGGGGGGAGGAGGAGGACGCCGCCATGTCCGCCCACCTCGCCGGGTGCGCCGCGTGCCGCCTGGAGCAGGCGCGGACCGAGGTGCTGTTGCAGGCGCTGCGGGACTCCGCCCGTGCCGAGGTGCCGGCCTGGCTCGACGCGCGAATCCGGCGCTCGCTGATTCGGCGTCCGGTGCGGGCGTGGTTGGCCATGGGCGTCGGCGCAGCCGGGTTACTGGCCCTCTACGGCGCGTTAGCCATCGCATTTGCCGCCGGCGGTTTCGACGCCGCGGCCGGCTATGCGTTCGCCGGGCTTTTGGCCTACCTCACCCTGAGTAGCGTTGCCGTGCTGCCGCTGATCATGCGGGCGCGTCGCCTGGGAGGGGAGGCCGTATGAACTGGCTACCCAAGGGAAGGGCAATGCGCATCGTCGTGCTGGCCGCCCTGGCGCTGGTCGGCCTGTTTCTGGTGCGCCAGCTCTTCGACCAGCACTACTACGTTCCGTACAACGGCGGCTTCGGTTTGTTCGGCCCGCTTGGGCAGCTTCTCGGCATCTGGACGGTGATCAACCTGGCGCTTGCGATCTGGGTCTTCGTCGACGCCCAGAAGCGGGGTCAGGAAGCGCTGCTATGGGGAGCGCTGACGTTCTTTGCCGGGATCATCGGTCTGATCGTGTACCTGATCGTGGTCTCCGGTTTCGGGGGAGCGCGGTTGACGCCGGGCGGCGGCGCCGATGTGGATGGCACCACCG
>CAZBZH010000763.1:0-2322 GCA_964496265.1 uncultured Acidobacteriota bacterium
TGAGCGAGACGCGGGACGGATTGATTGCGGAGAGTGAAACCCGCGTCAATGGCTCTCGTCCGCCGCCTGAGCCCGGGCCTCCCGCCGCACGCTCCCCGGCGCCGTCCCCGTGGCCCGCTTGAACGCCCGGGAGAAGGCCGCCTCGGACTGGTAGCCCACCTCTTCGGCCAGCTCAACCAGCGGCATCGTCGTATCCCGCAGCAAGCGCCGGGCGACCTGCATGCGCCAGGAGGTCAGGTACTGCAGCGCCGGCTGACCGACCAGATCGGTGAACCGCGCGGCGAAGGCCGAACGGGACATGTGCACCGCCTCGGCCAGAGACGCCACACTCCACGGGCGTTGCGGCTCCCGGTGAATCAAGACCAGCGCCTGGCCGATCTGTTCATCGCGCAGCGCCGCCAGCCATCCGCGCTTCTCGCCGGAAGCGGAGTCGATCCAGGCGCGGATCATCTGGATCACCAGGATGTCCGCCAGCCGGGTAATCACCGTCTCGCCGCCGGGCCGCAGTTCCCGGGCCTCCCGGGCGATGAAGCGCAGGGTGCTCCGTAGCCAACCGCTCTCGTCATCCCAGGCGTCGATCTGTAGCACCGTCGGAAACAACGCCAGCAGGTTCTCGACCACGCCGTGATCGACCCGCACCACGCCGGCGGTCACCTGGGTGAACGCACCGCCGCCGCCGTGACGCATGATCTCGTAGCGCTCGCTGGTCTTCTCCACCGGCAGGTCGAACAGATCCTCGACGTGAGCGTCGGGGTCGCTGCGCAGGGTGTGGGCGGTGCCGTGGGGCAGCAACACCAGGCTGCCTTCTCGCAGTTCCCGGGGCTCCTCGCCGTCGACCTCCAGCCGGCAACGCCCGGCGGTGACGATCTCGATGACCATGCAGTCCTCGATCCGCGGAATGGCCATGCCCCAGGGCGCCGTCAGCTCCGCCCGGCAGTAGAGGGTGCCGGTCAGCCGCAGCATGTGGAGCACCTCCCCCAGCGGGTCCCGGGGTGGGAGCGGGCTGGGGGTGGGGGAGCTGAGGTCGCCGGCGTCGGCGACAGGCCTGGTCTCAGCCGCCGGATCGTGATTCGGATCAGTGCTCATCAGCCTCACTTGCTCCAGCGTCCAGGGTCCCTGGACGATCTGCAATCTCTTCGAGATCCATCATCATTGTACGTCTATTCCGGTCGATCCATCATGGATCTCGTAGCGCAAAGGCAATTTCGCCCAGGCCCAGGAGGAGATCGACCATGACCCAGACCCCGACCATCGACGCCACCCGCCCCCACCACGAGACCATGGACCGCTGGATCGAGCAGGCGATCAACCGGGGCAACCTGGAGGTGATCGACTCCCTGGCCCACCCCGACTACACCTACCGCAACCCCACCGAGGAACTGCGCGGCACCGACGCCATCAAGGGATTGTTCCGCGCCTACCGCGCCGCCTTCCCCGACTTCCACGTGCAGGTCAACCAGCGCCTGGCCGAAGGGGACCGCATGTCCCAGGCGGTCACCGTCACCGGCACCCACCAGGGCGAGTTCATGGGCATCGCCGCCACCGGCCGCAAGGTCGAGGTCCACGCCATGGTCATGACCCGGTTCAAGGACGGCAAGATCGCCGAGGAATGGGAAGTGCTCGACCAGATGAGCTTCATGCAACAGCTCGGCGTGATGGGTTAAGGAGGACATCATGAACCAGAAACAGCAGCAACCGATCCTCGTCCTCGGAGCCAACGGCAACACCGGCCGCCGCGTGGCCGCGCGACTGCAGGCAGCGAACTACCCAACGCGCCTCGGTTCCCGCAACGGCTCCCCCGCCTTCGACTGGAACCGTCCCGAAAGCTGGGACGCCTGCCTCGACGGCGTCGGCGCCGTCTACATCAACTACCCCTCGGATCTCGCCATCCCCGGTTCGACCGCAACCCTCGCCGCCTTCGTCGACGCCGCCGTGCGCAACCGCGTCGGCCGGCTGGTGCTGCTGACCGGACGCGGAGAGGCGGAATGCCTCCGCTGGGAAGAAGCGGTGAAGGAAAGCGGCCTCCAATGGACCATCGTCCGCTCCGCCTGGTTCAACCAGAACTTCACCGAAGGCGGCTTCCGCGAAATGGTCGACGCCGGCGCGCTGGCGCTCCCCGCGGGAGAACGGGTGGAGCCGTTCGTCGATCTCGAAGACCTCGCCGATGTGGTCACCGCAGCGCTCACCGAGGAAGGGCACGCAGGCGAAGTGTATGAAGTGACCGGGCCGGAGCTGCTCAGTTTCGGACAGGTCGCGGCGGCGTTGTCGCGCGGATTGGGGCGAAGCGTGGAGTACGTGCCGATCTCCCAGGAGGCGTTCGTG
>CAZBZH010000764.1:0-2322 GCA_964496265.1 uncultured Acidobacteriota bacterium
GGGCCCACCAGCAGCACGCCCTTGGGGATCTTGCCGCCGAGTTTCTGGAACTTCTGAGGCTCGCGCAGGAACTCGATGATCTCCTGCACCTCTTCCTTGGCTTCCTCGACGCCGGCCACGTCCTTGAACGTGATCTTCTTGCCGCCGGCCGAGGTCAGCTTGGCCCGCGACTTGCCGAAGGAGAGCGCCCGGTTGCCGCCGGACTGCATCTGCCGCATGAAGAAGATCCAGATGCCGATGATCAGCAGCAGCGGCGCCCACATGATGAGCAGCGAGAACATCCCGTTGTCCCGGGGCTTCTCCGCCTTGACCTGCACGCCCTGGGCGCGCAGGGTGTTCATCAGCTCGTCGTCTTTCAGGATGTAGGTCTTGAACGTGGGGGCGCTGTTGGGCTTCTGGTTCGGGCCCGGGCGCAGCTTGCCTTCGATCTCGAATCCGACCTGGTCGCCGGTCACGGTGACCTGCGCGATCTCCTGCAGGCGGACCTTCTCGTAGAAGTCCGACTCGGAGAGGGTCGTGCGCGCGGCGCCGGCCGTGCTGAAGATCTGGAAGGCGATCACCACGGCGGCGATCACCACGAGCCAGATCACGATGGTCTTCAGGTGAGAATTCACGAAACGGATCCTCCGTGAGCCCCCCGGCTGCACGCTTAGACGGGTGCCCGGAGAGGGGGGTCTCCAGGCATAAATAATATAGGACCGCCTGTGGCGGTGCCAAATGGACGGTCCGTTGGCCCGGAAGACGGCCTGAAGCCGGCCCGGGGCCCTCTATTTCACGTACGTGATATGCGGGAGATTACGGTAGAGGCCGCCGGAATCGAGCCCGTATCCCACGACCCAGTGGTCGGGAATCTTGAAACCGACGTAATCCGGCTTGAATTCCACCTCCCGGCCGGCCGGTTTGTCCAGCAGGACGGCGGTGCGCAGCCGGGCGGGAGCTTGCTGCATCAGGCGGTCGGAGAGGGCCGCCAGGGTGTGGCCGGTGTCCAGGATGTCCTCGACTACCAGCAGGTCGGTCCCGGTGATTGGGAAATCGGCGGGGAACCGCAGCTGGTCGACGTCGCCGCCGCGGGTGATCGAGATCATCCGCAGCAGGCCGACCCGCAGCGGGGCGTCGACCAGGCGGATCAGGTCGGAGCAGAAGATGAACGCCCCGTCGAGGATGGCCAGTACCGAGAGCATCGAACCCGGTTCGGTGTCCGCCGTGATCTCGGCGGCCATCTCGCGAACCCGCGTCGCCAGCTGCTCTTCGGTGATCAGGATCTCATCGGCCAGTCTCATGCGTCTCCCCCCATCCCGAGCCTTACCCGTCCCCGTTTGAGGGTGGCCCGCAGGCCCCCCGGCAGGTCCAGGCTCTTGCCGCCCGGGCCGCTCGCCAGTTCGAGCAGCGCGTTCAGATGTCTCGCCGTCAGCCGCCGGGGGTCGGCCCCGGCTTCGAGCAGCGCGCCCCGGGCCACCCGCCGCCCCAGAGGGGCTGGGAGCTCGGCCCAGGCCTTCGCGTCCAGCAGCAGGTCTCCATCCCTGCCGCGGCCCGCCAGATGTTGTAGCGCTTCCGCCCCCATCCGGTCGAGGCACTCGGCATCCTCGCGCAAACGGTCGGCGGCCGCCACCAGCCGCCGGGGGGCGCCCGGGGTGATCTCCCGCTGCAGCAACGGCAAAACCCGCCGTCGCAAGCGGTTGCGGTCGTAGCGCAGGTCCCGATTGGAGGGGTCTTCGCGGAAGGTCAGGCCGCCGGCGGCCAGGAAATCCCTCAGATCCGTCCGCTCCAGGCCCAGCAGCGGCCGCAGGAACGGGCCGGGGCCCCGCTCACGGATCCCGGCCAGGGCAGCCGGTCCGGCGCCTCGCAGCAGCCGGAACAGCACCGTTTCGGCCTGGTCGTCCAGGGTATGGCCGGTGGCGATCAGCCGGCAGCCCTTCTTCCGGGCGGTTTCCAGCAGGAATCCGCGGCGAACCCGCCGGGCGGCCTCCTCGGGGGACTCGTCCCGGCGGCGGAGTTCCTCGACCGGGCGGCGGTCGCTGACCCAGGGGAGGCCCAGCTCGGTGGCGGCGGCCTCGACGAAGCGCCGGTCGGCGGCCGATCCCCGGCGCAGGGCGTGATCCAGGTGGGCGACCACCAGGGTCGCCGGGCGCCCCATGGCCTGCTGTCCCACGGCCCGGCGAGCCAGCAGGTGCAGTAGCGCCATCGAGTCCCCGCCGCCGGAGACGGCGATCAGGATGCCCGGGTCGGCGGGCTCCGCGGGCAGCAGGCGCTCGAGGCCGCGGCGGAAGGCGAGCTCGATCCGGCTCGCCACCTAGCGGCCGCCTGCGACCAGCAGCAGGTTCT
>CAZBZH010000765.1:0-2319 GCA_964496265.1 uncultured Acidobacteriota bacterium
ACCTCCTTGATGATCGTGCTGACCTTCATCAGGTGCGACCGGGTGCCGGTGCTGTCGAACCACTTGTTGAACGCGCTGAGGTCTCCCCCCAACAGAGCGGTCTTCGCCCGCCGGGAACCCTCTTTCATCAGCTCGAACGCCCGGACCAGATCCTGGGTCTCGGTCGCCGAGAATCCTTCGAACCTCACACTACCCGCCATGGTCTGCCTCCTGGGTACTGAGTCCCCGGCTCTCGCCGGGAGCGTCCGCTAATCGAACTCGTAGCCGAACTCGCCGTCGGCCACGTTCACGTGCACCCGCTGCATGCCCTCACCCCGGGTCATCCGACCGAGCACCTCGGCGGAGACCGCGGGCAGCAGCGTGTTGGTCAGGATCGCGTCGATCATCCGGCCGCCGCTCTCGAGTTCATTGCAGCGACTGACGATCAGCTCGATCACCGCGTCGTCATAGGTGAAGGGAACCTTGTGGTTCTCCAGGACCCGCTTCTCGATCCGGCGCAGCTGCAGCCGGGTGATCTCTCCGATCATCTCGTCGCTCAGCGGGTAGTAGGGAATCGTGACCAGGCGCCCCAACAACGCCGCCGGGAAGACCTTGAGCAGCGGCTCGCGCAGCGCCTTGGCGATACCGTCCGGCTCGGGCATCAGGTCCGGATCCTGGCACATGTTCATGATCAGGTCGCTGCCGACGTTACTGGTCAGCAGGATCAGGGTGTTCTTGAAGTCGATCATGCGGCCCTCGCCGTCCTCCATGATCCCCTTATCGAACACCTGGAAGAAGATCTCGTGGACGTCGGAGTGCGCCTTCTCCACCTCGTCCAACAGCACGACGCTGTACGGCTTGCGCCGCACCGCCTCGGTCAACACGCCCCCTTCGCCGTAGCCCACGTATCCGGGAGGCGCGCCCTTGAGGGTCGAGACGGTGTGGGCCTCCTGGAACTCGCTCATGTTGATGGTGATCACGTTCTGCTCACCACCGTAGAGAGATTCGGCCAGGGCCAGGGCGGTCTCGGTCTTCCCGACCCCGGAAGGGCCGGCCAAGAGGAACACGCCGATCGGTTTGTTCGGATTGTCCAGCTGGGCCCGGGAGGTCTGGATCCGCTTGGAGATCATCTCCAGACTGTGACGCTGACCGATCACCCGCTCGTTGAGGCTGTCCGCCAGACGAAGAACCGCCGCGACCTCGTCCTTGACCATGCGCCCCACCGGGATGCCGGTCCAGTCCGCCACCACCGAGGCGACCGCCTGGGCGTCCACCGTCGGCAGGATCAACGGGGAGTCCCCCTGCATCTCGCTGAGCTTCGCCTGGGCGGCGACCAGTTCTTCCCGCAGCCCGGCCCGCTCGCTGTCGGATAGCGGCTCGGACGCCGCCGGCGGAGTCTCCGCCTTCTCCCGCTCGGCCTCGGCGGCCTGCTCCAGGCTTGAATCGGTGCCCTCGACGGTTCCGAGGTCCCCTCTCAGCTTGGCCCGAAGGTCGAGGATCGTCTCGACCAGCGCTTTTTCTTCTTCCCAACGTTGTTCCAGCCCGGTCAGGCGCTCCTTCTCGGCGCCGAGCTTCTCCTGGGCCTCGGATTCCCGGGCGCTGGTGTCGATCCCCACCGACTGCTCCCGGGCAATGATGGCGAGTTCAGTGTCGAGCGCCTCGATCCGGCGGCGGGAATCCTCGACTTCCGCCGGCACCGCATGCTGGCTGATCGCCACCCGGGCGCTGGCGGTATCCAGCAGGCTGACCGATTTGTCGGGCAACTGCCGCGCGGGAATGTAGCGATGGGACAGCCGGACCGACGACTCCAGCGCCTCATCGAGGACCTGCACCTTGTGGTGCTTCTCCATCATCGAGGCCATGGCCCGCATCATCAGGATCGCCTTTTCCTCACTGGGCTCGCCGACCTGGACGACCTGGAAACGGCGGGTCAGCGCCGGGTCCTTCTCGATGTGCTTCTTGTACTCGGCCCAGGTCGTCGCCGCGACGGTCCGCAGGGTGCCGCGGGCGAGGGCCGGCTTGAGCAGGTTGGCCGCGTCCCCGGTGCCCGCCGCGCCCCCTGCGCCGATCAGCGTGTGGGCCTCATCGACGAACAGAATGATCGGTTTGGGCGAGGACTGCACCTCCTCGATCACCTGGCGCAGCCGGTTCTCGAACTCCCCCTTCATGCTGGCGCCGGCCTGCAGCAGGCCGACGTCCAGGGTGCGCAGGGTGACATCGCGCAGCGGCGGGGGGACGTCGCCGGATGCGATGCGATGGGCGAAGCCCTCGACCACCGCGGTCTTGCCCACGCCCGCCTCACCGGTGAGGATCGGGTTGTTCTGGCGGCGCCGCATCAGG
>CAZBZH010000766.1:0-2318 GCA_964496265.1 uncultured Acidobacteriota bacterium
AAGATCGATTCGGTCTACACCTCGGGCAACATCGACTTCGATAAGGATCTGGCCGCCAAGCGCAAGCAGCTCCTGGGCTCGTAGCCTGCGGCCGCGGCGTCCGCGGCCCACACGCAACCAATCCGTCGTTTGCGCTGCAGGTGCCCTCGGGCGCTTCCGGTCGCGCTATGCTCGCTCCCATTGGGGGGTTCCTTCGTCAGGAGGTGCCCATGCGACGCACGCGAGCGAACGAAGCGATCCTGCCGGGATCCCTTCTCTGTAGCCTGCTGGCGGCCGGCCTGGTCGCCGCCGAGGGAGCCGGGCGGGACGACGACCCGGTGATTCTGACCGGCGCGATGCTGCCCGAGTTCCTGGGGCGGGATCTCTCGGAGCTGCGCCTCTACCGGTTCGACGGGCCGCCTCAGGGCTTCATTCCGGTCCCGTTTCAATTCGACGAACGGCTGGTCAAGGTATTCGACGCCGGCGAACCAACCGAGTTCTCCGAGTCGATGTACGACCTGTTCGGCGACGAGGACGGCACCCTCGACGCCGACGATGAACTGGTCTTCTACTTTGGAGACGCCGGTGGGCAGGCGCCACCGGGGGCCGTCTGGCCCACCGGCGCAGAACCGCTCCGCTTCGAGATCCGGGCGACCGATCCCCGGCTGGACGATCCGGAGCCCGACCGCTTCCTGTACCTGTTCGCCGGTCTGTCCCTGCCCGAGAGCACGGCCTCGTACGTCGACTGGGACGGGATGGTCGACGGCGACGTGAGCACGGAGTCGTTTCTGGTCGAGTACGACGATCGCTGGATCCTCAGTGGCCTGCGTGTCTCCGCGCCCTGCGGCACCGCCGAGGATCTGATCGATCGCTTCAAGGGGCGGGCGACCCCCTTCCCCGGCGTGTTCCAGGACGAGGAGGACTGGAACCTGACGGCGACCTATCTGGGCGGCAAGGCCGGGCCGGTGCGCGCAATCCGCTACGTCCGCGGTGCGCGCAGCGGCGTCAACACCGTGCATCACGACATCGTCTACCGCAACGCCTGGCAACGGATCGTCAACCTGCGGGTTCACGAGCTGGAATCGACGACGGTCTACTTCGACGGGCTGCCGATCGGCGGCAGCGTGATGGTCACCCCTGAAGCTCTGTCGGGAGTCGCGGTGGATGGCGTGCCCGACCCGATCGGCCCTGACTGGGTCGACTGGGTGTTGACGCGTACGCCGGCGGGAGGCGCCGTCACCCTGCTCGACGTTCCGCTCTCGCCGCTTTACGCAACCCGGGAGTTCTTCTACCGGGATGACGCGTCCCACGACGACACGGTGCCGGGCAAGACCGGATACGGCGACGAGGACGATGCGGCCTACGGGGCCTACGGTTTCGTGTTGCGGGATACCCTCGATTCGAACCTGACGCCGATCCGGGTGGGGATGCAGCTCTACCCGCTCTGTTCGGACAGCGGGGATCTGACCCTGGTCGCCGATCTGGTCGAACGCGCCGGTGCGCCGATCGATCCGAGCCCGCTGCCCCAGGCGGACTGCGGCTTCATCCGCGATCTGCGGCTGGAGCGTGAGGGAAACGACGTGTTGTTGAGCTGGGGCTCCCTGGCCGCCGCCGACTCATACCGGGTCTACGCCGCGGAGTTTCCGGAACTGGAGTCCGCCGGCTGGACGCTGCTGAGCGACGCCCCGGGCAACACGTTTCGAGATGTCGCGGTGGTCGGGTTGCCTGATCGCTACTACAGCGTCGTTTGCGTCGACGATGGCGCTGAGGGGCCACCCTGAGTTGCGGGCTCTAGCGTACGGCCTGCACGTGACGCACGAGTCCCGATAGGTCGCGAATGCGGTCGCCGGCGTCCGGGTCCGCCCTCCGGTCGAGTAGAAGTACCTCAACTCCTGCGGCCCGGGCGCCGGCGACATCCTGGTCCTCCCGATCGCCGACGTGGATCGCCGCGTCCGCCGGGACACCCAGCCGTTCCAGCGCGACGTGGAACAGGCCCGGGGCCGGCTTCTCGACCCCCTCGGTGTGGGACACGGCCACGGTCTCGAAGTAGGGCGCCAGTTCCAGCAGCTCCAGCACCTCGGGCAGGCGGGAGTCCCAGTTGGACACCACTGCCAGCCGCAGCCCCATCTCGCGCAACGCGTCCAGCGCCGGACGCACATCGGGGAACACCTCCCACGCTTCACGGCGGCGAAAGGCATCGCGAAGATGTTCGAGAGCCGCCAGGGCCACGGCGCCGTCGACCGGCTCGCCGACGGTCTCGCTCAGGGCCCGCCGGGCGAAGCGCAGCCAGAACTCCGCTTCACCGCCGGGAAAGTGGCGGAAGCGGTCGACGCCGGGGG
>CAZBZH010000767.1:0-2310 GCA_964496265.1 uncultured Acidobacteriota bacterium
CGACCCTTCGCGCCGCCCAGGAACCCGAGGGGCTGCTCTACGGGCTGACCGTCGAACTCGAGCGCTGCGCGATGCCGGGCAACAACGATCCCTTCGAATCGATTGCCCATGAACTGGAGCGTCTGGCCACCCTGCTGGGAGGGGGCTGGACCGCCTCGCTCCGGGTTCGAGCCATGCTGGCCCAGGCGACCCGTCAACTCCATCGCGGAGATCTGGATCAGGCGCTGGAGAGCGCCAGCCGGGCCCGGACGGAAGCCGAGCAGGCCCGGCTGATCTGGGAGCAGATCGCGGCCCACAGCCTGCGGGCCCAGGCCGCCGTGCGATTGGGCCGCCGCGCCGACGCCGACCGGGCCACCGCCCGGGCCCAGGATCTGGTCGATGATGCCTGCGCCCTGATCGAGGACGCCGACGTGCGCCGCTCGATCCTGGAGCGCAGCGCGATCAAGGAACTGCGGCGCCCGCGAACCTTCGCCGGCCGTGTCCGCGACCCCCGGCTCAATGCGCTGTTCGAGATGATCCGGGCACTCAACTCCGAGACCGATCCGCAGCAGTTGCTGGAGTCGATTCTGGAGATGGCGCTGCGGACCGTCGGTGCCGAGCGAGGCATGATCCTACTGCGCGAACCGGAGAGCGATGAGCTGCGGATCAGCGCGGCGACCCACCTCGAACCGGAGACCGAACGGGACGCCCTGGAGTACAGCCGCGGAATCGTCGACCAGGCGGCCGGCGGCACCTCGCTCCTCGCCGTCGACGCCCAGGAGGACGGGCGCTTTCGCGACCTGCGCAGCGTCAGCCTGTTCGGGATCCGATCGATGATGTGCGTGCCGCTCCGCGCGCACGGCACGCTGATCGGTACGGTCTATCTGGATAGCCGCCAGGGACGCACGCCGTTCAGCGAGCAGGACCTGCAGTTCCTCGAGGCCTTCGCCGACCACGCCGCCGTGGCCCTGCAGAACGCCAACCGCCTGGACGCACTGACCCGGGAGAACCAACAGCTGGCCCATCAGGCGGAGGAGCGGACCCACTTCGCCGGCATGGTCGGCAAGTCCGCCGAGATCCAGCGGGTCTTCGACCTGATGGACACCCTCGCTCCCAGCTCCCTTCCCGTGCTGATCGAAGGAGAGAGCGGCACCGGAAAGGAACTGGTCGCCCGGGCGCTGCACGGGCTCGGCCCTCGCCGGCGACGGGTGTTCCTCTCGGAGAACTGCGCCGCCCTGCCGGACTCGCTGCTCGAACGGGAGCTCTTCGGTCACGAGAAGGGTGCGTTCTCCGGCGCCGAACGCTCGATGCCCGGCCTGTTCGAGAACGCCCACGAGGGCACGCTGTTCCTGGACGAGATCGGCGAGACATCGCTGGCGATGCAGGCCAAGTTGCTGCGGGTGCTCAACGAGAACGAGGTTCGGCGCCTCGGCGGCACCGGCACCCTCAAGGTGGACGTGCGGGTCCTCGCCGCGACCAACCGCAACCTCGAACAGGAGGTTCGCGCCGGACGCTTCCGTCAGGATCTGCTGTTCCGCCTGAAGGTGCTGGTCGTCAAACTGCCGCCGCTGCGGGACCGGGTCGGAGACGTGGCTCTGCTGGTCCGGCACTTCGTCCGTCGGGTTGCCGAAGAGGCGGGCCGGGAGATTCCGGAGATCGACCCGGAACTGCTGCAGGCGATGGAGCAGTACGGCTGGCCCGGGAACATCCGTCAGCTACACAACGTGATCCAACGCCTGTTCGTCCTGGGCGACGGACTGCGGCTCAGCCTGGATACGGTCAAGGCCGATCCGGAGCTGCGCACCATGCTGGGCGGCGAGCGCACCAGTGCCCCGGTCAGCCTGCTCAACAGCGAACGGGAGCAGATCCAGCGAGCCCTGATCGCCTCCGGCGGAAACCGCCTGCGCGCCGCCGAGATGCTCGGCATCTCCAAGGCCACCATCTACCGCAAGATCCAACGCTACGGCCTGTCCTGAGTAACTGAGGAGCCGTCAGGCTCCGAAGGCATCGAAGGACCTGTCCCGCGCCGCCTGGAAGCCGTCAGCGGCTTCCCAGGCCCCATTCCAGCCACATATACGCATTACGAATTTTGCCCTTGCATCCCCAGGGTCGAAACCTAGATTAGGGCGTTGAGGACGTCGATAGCGCGACGGACTCGAAGTTGCAAAGCCCGGCACCTCATTCCCCCCCCGATGGTGTGCCGAGCCTCCTGGCGCTCGTCGGCATTTAACAGGTCCCGGCCGGCGGGCGCCTCTCTTTACCCCCCCCACAGACAGCCACTCCCTGGACGGGTCCCCCGCCGTCACCCCAGCCGGTACTGCTGCATCTTGC
>CAZBZH010000768.1:0-2308 GCA_964496265.1 uncultured Acidobacteriota bacterium
GCTCCAGGTGATGCCGGGCCCGTTCGAGGTCGCCGTTCCGCCGGTGGAGCTGGCCCAACCGGTAGTGCACCACCTGGGCCTCGGGCTGCAGTTCCAGCGTGCGCTCGAAGCGTTCGATCGCCTGGTCGAGACGCCCCGCCTCCTCGTCGACACGGCCGAGGCCGAACAGCGCCGCGGCCTCGCCGGCGTTCAGGGCCAGGGCGCCGGCATAGGCCTCGGCAGCCCTTTCCGGCGCTCCCTGTTCAAAGCGGGCATCTCCCAGACGGATCAGGGTCGGAATGTCATCGGCACGCAGGCGGTCCGCCCGCTCGAAGGCCTCGACCGCGGCCGGCGGGTCCCCGGTTGCCTGGGCGACCAGCCCCTCGTAGTAGGCATAGCGGGCATCCTCACCGGCGAGCCTGGCGGCGTTGCCGAAGCAGGCCCCCGACGCGGGATAGAACTCGTAGGCGAAGTAGAGCTTGCCCAGAGCCGAGAAGGCCTCGGCAGCCGCCGCGGCATCGAACGGTTCGCGGTCGAGCGCCTGCCGCACCTGTTGCTGGCGCTCGGCCATCAGACTCCTGACGGTGTCGTCCACCGAATCGGCGTCGGCGACGGGGATCTCGAGTGACGAAGGATCGAGGACCGCGTCCGCCGGCGGATCAGCGGACCGATCGCCGCAGCCGGCGAACACCAGCAGCAGACCGGCGGCCCACAACAGCGCAAGCCGAACCGGCCGGCTCATCCCCGGCTCCGCGGAGGCTCGACGGCCAGATAGTCGCCGGGAACCGACGCGCGGAACGGCCGACGGCTGCGGTACTGCTGCAGACGTTCCGCCGCCCCGGCGGGCGCGGGATCCGCGTTCGCGGCCCGGCCCTGCCACTGAGCCGCCTGATCGAACTGCCCCAACTCGGCGTAGGCCATCGCCACGGTCTCCGCCCGGGTTGCCCGGGGATCTCCCTCGTAGACGCTGCGCGCCAGCTCCAGCGCCCGGGCTCCGTCCCGCAGCCCGGCGGAGGGGTGCGCCGCCAGCACCCGGGCCAGCAGATGAGACAGCTCCAGGCTGGACGGCTGCGCCGCCACCCCTTCCATCAGGCGGGTGCGGGCGTCGCCGTAGCGCTCCATCAACATCAGCGCCGCGACCTCCCCGATCCGGGCGCGCTCGTTGCTCGGCTTGTCGGTGATCACGCCCCGGTAGCCGTCCGCCGCCTCATCGAAGCGGCCCATCTGCCCCAGCAGCGCCGCCCGGTCCAGCCGGGCGGTGATCAGGTCGCCGTCGTTGCGCCGGGCTGCATCCAGCTGGGTCAGCGCGTCCTCGACGCGGCCCCGGCGGCGCAGGAAGTTGCCGTACCCGTGTTGAACCCGGGCCCGGTCCTTCTCGCCCAGTTCCAGCGCCAACGCCTCCTCGTAGAGCTTCTCCGCCCCGCGCGGATCGCCGCTCATCTCGGTCAATTCGGCGAGCCGCACCCGCACGTCGGGATCCCCCGGATGCCGCTGAAGCAGCGCCAGCAGCACCCGCCCCGCCCGGTCGGCCTGACCGGTATTGAGCAGCGCCGTGGCGTACTTGAGCCCGGCATCCCGATCGGCGGGATCGAGCTCCAGCGCACGCTCGAAATGGTTGAGTCCCAGCTGGGCCTGGCCCTGCCGCATCAGCGCGTTGCCCAGCTTGAGGTGGGCATCCTGCATGCGCAGATCGATGGTCAGGGCGGCGCGGAACTGCTCGATGGCCTCCGGATCGTTGCCGCGGGCGACCTGCAGGCCGCCCAGCACGTAGTGCATGCGGGCCCGGGGCCGGGTGCCGTCGCCCAAGCCGTCGAGGTCCCGGGCCAACACCTCGAGGTAGGCCGGATCGCCGGCGGATTTGTTGATCGCGAAGTTGAGCAGATCGCGGTCGGGCATGTCGCCCGGTTCCTGCACCAGCGTGCGAATCACGGCGACGACCGTGTTGAACTGCGCCCGGGCCAGTCCGCCGGCCACCGGATCCTCGACCCGCAACTCCCGGTCACCGGCCAGCTTGAGCTCTGCCCGTGCCTCGTCGACCTGCCCCAGCGCTCGCAGGGACTGGGCCAGCGGGAAGCGCACGCTGACCGCGTCGGGCCGCAGCTCCAGGGTCCGCAGGAACAGGTCGCGCGCGCGTTCGTGATTCCCCGTTCCCGCCTCGACCTGGCCCAGGCCGAACACCGCCGAAGGGTTGTCGTCGTCCCGGGCCAGGACCGCCTCGTAGTCGACGCGAGCGTCCTCCCAGCGTCCCAGATCGCGAGCCAGGTCCGCCAGCCGCAGGCGGGTGGAGACCGAACCCGGCTCCAGATCGAGGGCGCGGCGCAGGTGGGTT
>CAZBZH010000769.1:0-2308 GCA_964496265.1 uncultured Acidobacteriota bacterium
CAGTAGCCCCTCCTCGTCGAAGGTCACCCCGCCCTGGTCCCGGCCGGTCTCGTACTGCAGGTAGCGATCCCGGGCCCAGGCCTCGAAGGCAGCCGGGTCGGAGTCGTCGGCGGCCGCTCCGGCCAGGGCGCAGCGCAGGGCCGGGACGTTCACGTCCTGAACCGCCCGGACGAAGGTATGGACCTCCTGGGAAGCATCCTCCCGATTCGGGCCGCAGCCGGCCGCGAGGAGCAACAGGACCGCCGGGATCCACCATCCCGCTCCCGGGCGGCGCCGATGCCGTGGAACAATCACCGCTCGATTGTAGCTACAATCCCGGCGAGCGCGACGCGGGAGGGAGAGCGGCTCCGTCCCGGGCGTTCGCTGGAGAACCACATGCTCAAGCGCCTGGCCCCGGCCGGCCTGCTCGTCGTGACGCTGGCGCTCGGCGGCTGCGGCTCCCCGACGCCGCCTCCGGACACGACTCCCCAGGAGGACTACGCCGTGATGCGGGACGAGATGGTCACCCAGCAGATCGAATCCCGGGGCATCCGCGACCCCGCGGTCCTGGAGGCGCTGCGTACGGTTCCCCGGGAGCTGTTCGTGCCCCTCGAGGATCGGCGCTTCGCCTACCGGGACGCGCCGCTGCGCATCGGTTTCGAGCAGACGATCTCCCAGCCCTACATCGTCGCCCTGATGACCGAGCTGGTGCGGCCCCAGCCGGGGATGAAGGTCCTGGAGGTCGGAACCGGCTCCGGCTACCAGGCGGCGGTGCTGGCCCAGTGCGGCGTCGAGCTGTACAGCATCGAGATCCTGCCCGGCCTGGCCGACCGTGCCCGGGGCATTCTCGAGGAGCTGGGCTACGACAACGTCAACATCCGCACCGGCGACGGTTTCGACGGCTGGCCCGAGGAAGCCCCCTTCGACGCGATCATCGTGACCGCCGCACCGCCGACGATTCCCCAGCCGCTGCTGGATCAACTGGGACCCGGCGGGCGGCTGGTGATCCCCGTCGGCCGGCTCAACCAGGACCTGCTGGTGGTGACCCGCACCGAGGACGGACGCTTCGAACGGGAGACCAAGGCGGGGGTCCGCTTCGTGCCGATGACCGGCAAGATCGAAGAGAGCCCCTGATTGGGCGCTGCGGACGATCGCTCCGGAGGGGGCCCGGCCGAAGGGATCCGGCCGAAATCCGACGTCTTCGGCGTCACGGTGCCCCCTTCCCGGCCGGTGGTCGGCTTCCTGGCCCCCCGGCTGCTGCGCCTGCTCTCCCGGCTGCCCCTGCGGGCCGCCCACGCCCTGGGCGGTTTCATCGGCGGCCTGATGGCGCGGCTACCGCTGACCGAACGCAAGGTCACCCGGGTCAATCTCAACATCGCGTTCCCCGAGTGGAGCGAGCAACAGAGACGTGAGGTGGAGCGGCGCAGTCTGGCTCACAGCGGCCGGGCCTTTGCCGAGATCGGCGCTCTCTGGTTCTGGCCCCGGGAACGTCTCGACACCCTGATCCACAAGGTCGACGGCGAGGAGCTGATCGCCGACAGCCTGGCCGAGGGGCGCAGCGTGGTACTGGCCATCCCGCACCTCGGTTCCTGGGAGGTGATCGGCCCGTTCATCTCGACGCGTTACCCGATGACGGTGCTCTACCGCTCGCCGCGGATCGCCGAGATCGACGGGTTGACCCGCCACGGCCGCGGCCGCTTCGGCGCCGAACTGGCGGCGGCCGGGCGCAGCGCCGTCCGCACCCTGCGCAAGGCGGTGGACCAGGGGCGCACCATCGCCATCCTTCCCGACCAGGATCCCGGCGTCGGCATCGGCGTCTTCGCCCCGTTCTTCGGCAAGCAGGCCAATACGATGGTGCTGCTTTCCCGGCTGGCGACCCGGGGCCCCCGGGTGGTGCTTGCCTGGGGCGAACGGCTGCCCCGGGGCCGCGGATTCCACCTGCATTTCAGCGACGCGTCCGAGGGGGTCTACGATCCGGACGTGGTGACCTCGGCGACCGCCCTCAACCAGGACGTGGAACGCCTTGTCCGCAGCTGTCCGGAGCAGTACCTCTGGAGCTACAAGCGATTCCGCATGCGGCCGGCCGGGGACCCAAGCCCCTATAAATCAAACAGTTAGAGCGGCGAACGACCGTCACCAAGTCGCCCTTTCGATTTTTCCCACGTCTCGTATATTTCTAGTGGCTCGACAGGGTCCCCAGGTCCGACACATCCAAGGTCCGGAGAATCGCTGAATGTCTCGACTCCACCGCTCCGTTCAGGGGCCGGCGCTCGCCCTGCTGGCGTGCCTGGCGCTCCTGGGCCTCGCGCCGGTGCATGCAGCCACCCTG
>CAZBZH010000770.1:0-2300 GCA_964496265.1 uncultured Acidobacteriota bacterium
GGCGGTGATCGAATCCCGGACGATGGCTCAGGCGATACTCGACGACGGGCAGCAGCTGCTGGCGCTCAACGAGATCTTCGTCGGCCACCGGAGCCACCAATCGGCACGCTACCGGCTGGAGCGGCTGCGGGAGCAGGAACGTCAGTCCTCTTCGGGCATCGTGATCGCCACCGGAACCGGCTCGACGGGGTGGGCCGCGTCGATCCACCGGGCGCGGCTTTGCGAGCTGACGCTGCCCGAGCCGACCGACCGCGCGCTGAGCTTCTTCGTGCGAGAGGCCTGGCCCAGCATCTCCACCGGCACCGAGCTGACCGAGGGGCTGATCGGCCGGGAGGGCACGTTGAGCGTCGTATCCGAGATGGACCAGGGCGGTGTCATGTTCGGAGACGGCATCGAGGCGGACCACCTGGTCTTCGATTGGGGGCGCCGGGTGGATCTGCGGGTCTCGGACCGGCGCCTGAATCTGGTGGCCTAGCAGGGTCTGCAGCGGCCGCGACTTTCCATCCCGGAAAACTATCCCTTGCCGCATTGGAAAGTGATGCGTACACTTTCCACATCGGAAAGAGAGACCAGAGCAGGAGTTGCCCATGACTCGGAACCCGACCTCCGCCCCCGACGCCCGGCAGGCTCGAGCCGCCCTGGATGCGGTTTCCCATGGAATCGATGCCGGCCTCGAGCGTGGCCTCTACCCGCGCAGCTTCGCCGCAATCAGTGCCGCCTGGACCGGAGTCACCACCGCCCTGTTCGGCCTCGAACACCCGCTCTGGATCCTGCTGGCCGCCGTGGGGGTCTTCGCCTACGCCTACTACCGGCACCGCCGGGGGGCCTGGGTGCAGGAAGTCGGCACCCGAGGCCAGCTGTGGCTCGTGCTTCACGGCGCGCTCCTGCTCTGCGGCCTGGTCCTCGGCGGCATGGTCGCCCGGGAACGGCTGGGTCTCGAGTGGGCACCGGTCGCCGCCGGCGCCGTGATCGGCCTCGGGCTCTTCGCCTGGATGGAGCTGGCCCACCGTAGGACCCGGGCCCGCATCGCGAACGGGAACCGCGGGTGAGCAAGCTCGGCCTCGACCCGGTGATTCACGCCCCCAATCGCCTGCAGATCTGCGCCCTTCTGACCCCACTGGAGGAAGCGGAGTTCCAGACCCTGCGCGACGAACTGGGAGTCAGCGACTCGGTGCTCTCCAAGCACATCAGCCAACTGGTCGACGCCGGCTACGTACGGCTGCGCAAGAGCACGCTCAACGGCCGCCAACGCACCTGGGCACGGCTGTCCGCCAAGGGACGCCGCGCCTTCTCCAGCCACGTCGCGACACTGCAGCAACTGGCAGGCGTCGCCAACGGCAGTTCCCCGAGCTAGCCGAAGACAGGATCCGGAGCCGCCATGATCAAAGTCGAAAAAGCCGAGCTGGTTCGCTGGCAACCGGATCTCTCCCCATCCGGGACGAAGAGACGGCCGGAGTGGTTCAAGGTCCTGGTCGACGGAACGCCCTTCACCAACGCACTCAATTGGCTGGAGGTCGACGAGGACAACCCGGTACAGCTCCTGATCTGCGAAGACTGCGGGCACACCGGATGCGCCTGGGGCAACTACGGCCATGTGAGCCGTCTGGGGGACGACCTGCTCTGGACGCCGCCCCGGCTCGAGCCTTTCCGGAGACCGCAGGACGACGAACAGTATTCCACCGCGCCGATGCTGGAAGACAAGGGCGCCATCGTGGTCCCGATCGCAACCTGGACGGCGTGGGCGGAAACCGTCGGCGAGGAGCTGCCGTTGCCGACAGCGGTAACGGGTCCGGCCGAACTGCGGAATGCCTGGCTGGTCGAGATGCCGCGTCAGCTGCGCGGCCCGCATTCCGACGTGGCCAAATCCGTTGCCGCCCACCTGGTCGCCGCCGATTCCCTCGAGCGAACCGAAGCGATCGATCTCGTCGCGCGAATCCTGGCAACGCTGCAATCGCGCGACGACCAGCCGGCCGAGGGACGGGTCAAACGAGCGAACCCCGACACGGAGATCGAAGCGCTCTACTTCGATCTCGCCGGAGGCAACGACAGCTGGCCGGCGCTGGCAAGGTCGGGCGACCGCTGGACCCTGGCCTTCGGGCGCGACTGGATCTACGAACCCGGTGAGGGGGAATCGTTCGGCTAGGCAGCGCGGCAGCGACACGAAGCCCGAATCAGGGCTTGGCCAGCTGCACCTTCTGCTTGAACTCGATCGGGTTGGGCATACCCGCCCGCTCGGCACCGAAGCCGGGCCGAGTCGCGCCGCCCCCGGGACGCACGCCGCCGGCGGGTCCGATACCGCC
>CAZBZH010000771.1:0-2293 GCA_964496265.1 uncultured Acidobacteriota bacterium
AGGCGCTAAGATTGGCCTCTTTACCTTTGCGGAGTAGCGAGCGAACACGTGGCCTCTCAGACGACTCAGGAAAAAGGCGGCACCACCCTCGAACAGTCGAGCGTCGTGATCCGCTTCGCCGGCGATTCCGGCGACGGCATGCAGCTCACCGGCAGCCAGTTCACCGCGACCAGCGCCATGGCCGGGAACGATCTGGCGACCTTCCCCGACTTCCCGGCGGAGATCCGCGCCCCAGCGGGCACCCTCCCGGGCGTCTCGGGCTACCAGATCAACTTCTCCTCGGACCAGGTATTCACGCCGGGCGACGTGCCCGACGCGCTGGTGGCGATGAACCCGGCGGCGCTCAAGGCCAACATCGACGAGTTGAAGCCTCAGGGGATCCTGATCGTCAACACCGATGCCTTCAAGGCCAACGATCTGCGCAAGGCGGGCTACGACGAAAACCCGCTGGATAACGGCAGCCTCGACGGCTACCGCACGGTCAAGGTCGAGCTGACCACCCTGACCCGCAAGGCGCTGGCCGAACTGGAGCTTCCGACCCGCACCGTCGACCGCTGCAAGAACTTCTTTGCCCTGGGAATGGTCTACTACCTGTACGGCCGCAGCCTGGAGCATTCGCTGGCCTGGATCGAACGCAAGTTCAAGGGCAAGACCGAACTGGTCGAGGCCAACCGGCTGGCGCTCAAGGGTGGCTACGCCTTCTGCGAAGCGACCGAGGTGTTCCACGAGACCTACGAGGTCGCTCCGGCAAAGCTGCCGGCGGGCACCTACCGCAACATCGCCGGCAACCAGGCGCTGGCCCTCGGCCTGCTGGCCGCCGCCGAGAAGAGCGGGCTGTCGCTGTTCCAGGGGTCCTACCCGATCACCCCGGCATCGGACCTGCTGCACGAGCTCTCCAAGTACAAGAACCACGGCGTGGTGACCTTCCAGGCCGAAGACGAGATCGCCGCGATCGGCGCGGCGATCGGCGCCTCATTCGCCGGCTCCCTGGGCATCACCTCGACCAGCGGACCGGGCATCGCGCTCAAGGCCGAGTTCATGAGCCTGGCGATCTCCGTCGAGCTGCCGCTGGTGGTGATCAACGTGATGCGCGGCGGGCCCTCCACCGGCTTGCCGACCAAGACCGAGCAATCGGATCTGCTGCAGGCGATGTACGGCCGTCACGGCGAGACCCCCTGCATCGTGATCTCGGCGTCCTCCCCGGCGGACTGCTTCGAAACCGCCTACGAGGCCTGCCGGCTGAGCGTCGAGCACATGACGCCGGTGATCATGCTTTCCGACGGCTTCATCGCCAACGGCGCCGAGCCGTGGAAGCTGCCGTCGACCGACGACATGAAGCCCTTCGCGCCCAACTACCGCACCGAACCCGAGGGCTTCCTGCCCTACCTGCGGAACGAAGAGACGCTGGCGCGGCCGTGGGCCATCCCCGGCACGCCGGGTCTGGAGCACCGCATCGGCGGACTGGAGCGCGCCGAGAACACCGGCAACGTCTCCTACGATCCCGAGAACCATGAGCGCATGGTGCACATCCGCGCCGACAAGGTGGCCAAGGTCGCCGACAGCCTGCCCCTCGCCGAAGTCGACGGGCCGTCCAGCGGCAAGCTGCTGGTACTCGGCTGGGGTTCGACCTACGGCTCGATCTGCGGCGCCATTCGCGCGGCCCGGCAGGAGGGCATCGAGGTGAGCCGGCTGCATCTGCGGCACCTCAACCCGTTCCCCAGGAACCTCGAGGAGATCCTCGGTTCGTTCGAGCGGGTGCTGCTGCCCGAGAACAACACGGGCCAGCTGCATCTGTTGCTGCAGGGTCGGTTCCTCAAGCCGATCGAATCGCTGACCAAGATCAAGGGACAGCCCTTCAAGAAATCCGAGATCCTCGCCAAGATCCGCGAGATGGCGTAGAGGCACCCATGAGCGTCAAGCTGACCAAGAAGGATTTCGCCACCGACCAGGAAGTGCGCTGGTGCCCCGGCTGCGGCGACTACGCGATTCTGAGCGCCGTACAGCAGGTCTTCCCCGACCTGGGCATCCCCAAGGAGAAGTTCGTGGTGATCTCGGGCATCGGCTGCTCCAGCCGCTTCCCGTACTACATGAACACCTACGGCTTCCACACGATCCATGGCCGCGCCCCGGCGGTGGCCACCGGGGTCAAGGTCGCCAATCCGGACCTCTCGGTCTGGATCGCCACCGGCGACGGCGACTCGCTCTCGATCGGCGGCAACCACATGCTGCACCTGATGCGGCGCAACGTGGACGTCAACGTCCTGTTGTTCGACAACCGCGTCTACGGTCTGAC
>CAZBZH010000772.1:0-2290 GCA_964496265.1 uncultured Acidobacteriota bacterium
GGCGCTACAGATACCGCGACATGCCGTCGTTGTTGAACGCGTCGACCAACCCTTCGTTCGCCACCTGGCGCAACGC
This sequence comes from uncultured Acidobacteriota bacterium, assembly GCA_964496265.1. GTDB lineage: Bacteria > Acidobacteriota > Polarisedimenticolia > Polarisedimenticolales > Polarisedimenticolaceae > Mor1. Next base: position 77 of record CAZBZH010000772.1, read on the forward strand.
CGTCGGCGTCATCCCGGTGAAGCTGCGCACCTCGCGAATCAGATGGGACTGATCGGAGTACCCGCAGTCCCCGGCGACCTGCCACTCGGGCTCTCCGCTTCGTAGCCGCCCGATCGCCCGGTGCACCCGCGCCAGGGAGGCCAGCTTTTTCGGCGGGATGCCGATGGCCTGGGTCATTCGCCGCTGGAGGTGGCGGCGGGACATCCCCAGATGCCCGGCAACCTCCTGGATGCGGGCGCGGCCGCCGGCGCGGTGAATCGCGACGGCAGTGGCCGCACTGAGCCGGTCGGTCTCCCGATCCTCCAACCACTGCAGCAGCATCCGCTGCACAAGCGCGACCCGCTGTTCGCTGCCGGCGCAGTCGAGCAAAGCGCGCTCCCGGGCGTCGCCGTAGACATCGCCGATGGAGAGCAACCCACCCGCCGAGGCGGTGAGGTCGGCGCCCAGCAGCGGCCCGCCGGCCCAGGGGTGGAAGCAGACGATGATCAACCCGCAGCGGCCGCTGCCTCGCACCTCCCAACGCTCGGTGCGCGGTCCGATGATCGCCGCCCGGGGGATCGGGATCTCCCCTTCGGCGCGCAGCTCGAAGAAGGGATCCCCCCAGTTGAGCACCAGATCGGCCCGGGCCGCGGGCAGGATCGCGGTGGAGCCGCTTTCGTCGGGGCTCGCGTCGGGATCGACATCCCCCTCCTGGACCCAGATCTCTTCGATCAGGTGGGCCAGGGGCGGGATCGGCGCAAAGGCGTGATAGCGCGGGGTTGGTTCCACACTCCATGCTAGGCCGGAATGTCCCATTTATCCAAGACATGGCGCCCGCGCCGGGAGAGGATTTCAAGATGAGACAAATCCAGCGATCCGTCGTCGTCCTCGTCTTTCTGCTGCTGTTCGCGACCGGTTTCCTGCCGGTCGGCAGCGGCGTATCCGTCCTGGCGGCCTCCGAGGAGGACCAGACCTGGCCCCGCTGGCGGGGCGCCGCTTCCGACGGCACCGCCGTCGCCGGCTCGGCCTTTCCCCAGCGCTTCGGGCTGCGGCTGCGCTGGAAACGGGAGCTGGGCAGCGGCTACTCGGCGATCGCCGACGCTGAGGGGCACGTGGTGACCCTGTTCTCCGGCTGCGGCGCTAGATGCCCACACAGGCGAGGAGCGCTGGCGCACCAGCATCGGCCCGACCTTCCCCGGCCGCGAGGGCGCCGTCGACGGAGGTTGTTCGACGCCGGCGATCGACGGCGGCCGGGTTTACGCCCTGGGCCCCCGCGGCGACCTGATGGCGTTGAAGCTCGACGATGGAAGCGTGCTGTGGCGCACCAACCTGGCCGAAAGGCTCGGCGCTCCGGTCCCCCACTGGGGCTTCACCTCGTCGCCGCTGGTGACCGCCGGCCGCGTGATCGTGGTCAGCGGCGGCGCGGACAAACGGATCGTGACCGCCTTCGACAGCGAGAGCGGCGCCGAACGCTGGTCGGCGGGACAGGATGAAACCGGTGTGAACTATCAGTCCGCCGCGCTGCTGGAACTCGACGGCCGCAGCCAGGTGGTGGCTGCGTCGGACACTCAGTTGCTCGGCCTCGATCCGGCCAGCGGCTCCGTGCTCTGGGAGCGGGCGCACGGCGGCCAGGGCTTCTACGCCCGCATCGTCAACCCCGTACGGGTCGACGGCAACAGCCTGTTCTTCAACCACCGGCCCAGCGAGGGCACCCTGCTGCGCCTCGGCGAGGAAGAGGCCGCCTGGACCACCCCGCACCTGAACCGCAACTACGCCACGCCGCTGCATCACCAGGGCACGGTGTTCGGCTACGCCGGGCACATCCTGACCGCCGTCGACGCCCGGGACGGATCGCTGCGCTGGCAGTCCCGGCAACCGGGGAACGGCTGGCCGATCCTGGCCGCCGGCCACCTGGTGGTGTTGACCAAGGAAGGCACGCTGCACGTGGCGCCGGCGAGCCCCGAAGGCTGGGTCGAGAGCGCGTCGATTCAGATGCTGGAGCGCCTGGTGTGGACGCCGCCCTCCTTCGCCTACGGCATGGTCTACGGCCGGGACTCCTTCGGTGAGATCGCGGCGGTGGAGATCGTCGCCGGCGAGGGGGACAATGTCGACCGGGCAGCGCCCCGCGATGGCGACGGCTCAGCTTTCCACCGCTGGCTCGCGGAACTGGAGCGTGCCGACGATCGCGCCGCGACCGCCGATCGCTTCCTGGAGAAGAACCCGCAGACCCCGATC
>CAZBZH010000773.1:0-2289 GCA_964496265.1 uncultured Acidobacteriota bacterium
ATCCCCAACTTCCGGTGGTGGTCGTGACCGCCTACGGCACCGTCTCCTCGGCGGTGGCCTGCGTGCGGGACGGAGCCACCGACTACCTGCAGAAGCCCTTCTCCCCGGCCGCGCTGGAACAGGCCGCCCGGCGCGCGCTGGGTCAGCGGGAGAAGCGGGAGCTCCCCGCGGAAGATCAGGAGATGGTCGCCCGGGATCCCGCGACCCTGGAAGCGATCTCGATCACCCGCCGCGCCGCCCGCAGCAACGCCACGGTGTTGCTCGAGGCGGAGTCCGGTGCCGGCAAGGAGGTCTTCGCCCGGCTGATCCACCGGGAGAGCCCCCGCGCCCGCGGCCCCTTCGTCGCGATCAACTGCGCCGCCCTGCCCCGGGAACTGCTCGAGGCCGAACTGTTCGGCTGGGTCAAGGGGGGACACTCCCGCGCCGACCGGGACCGCAAGGGCCGTTTCCAACAGGCCAACGGCGGCACCCTGCTGCTGGACGAGATCGGCGAAATGAGCGCCGACCTGCAGGCCCGGCTGCTGCGCGTGCTGCAGGAGCAGGCGGTTCAGCCGCTCGGGAGCGACCGGGACGTGCCGATCGACGTGCGGGTCGTCGCCGCGACCAACCGCAGCCTGCGGGACGAAGTCGCCGCCGGCCGCTTCCGCGAAGATCTTTACTACCGGCTGAGCGTGATGCCGATCCCCTTGCCCCCTCTGCGGGAACGGCGCCTCGACATCGAACCGCTGGCGCTGCGCTTCGCCCGCCAGTACGTCGGCGCCGACGCCGAGCTGAGCGACGAGGCGCTGGACGCGCTGCTGACCTACGACTGGCCGGGCAACGTACGGGAACTGCAGAACGTGCTGCAGCGCGCCTCGATCATGGTCGACGGCTCGCGGATCGACGCGGTGCACCTGGCCATCGACGCCATGCCGATGGGCCCCCGGGCCGCCGCGGCGGCCCTTCGCGACGCGCCGGAACCGGCGGTCCAGGCAGGCGGCCTCAAACAGGCTGAATGGGACGCGCTGCGCCGGGCCCTCGAGACCTGCTCGGGCAACCGCACCCAGGCCGCGCAGAAGCTCGGCATCTCGCCGCGCACCCTGCGCCACAAACTTCAGAAGTTCCGCGAACAAGGGCACCCGGTCGAACAGGGCGCCGCTCGCGCCCGCTAAGGAGAAGCCGATGGAACCGGTCGGACTCGACGATACCGTTTCCCAGCTGCGCCGCGTGCTGGACCGGGTCTCCCGGCGGACCAACGTGACCGCCGCAAACCTGGCCAACGTGGACACCCCCGGCTACAAGGCGCTGGAAGTCCAGTTCGGCGACACCCTCGCCGACGCCGGCGGCGTGGAAATGCGGCGCACCGACCCGCGACACCTCTCTTCCTCGGGGGCTCCCCGGGGGATGGGCAAGGTGGTGGAGGCGGTCACCGGCCGCATCCGCAACGACGGCAACACCGTCGACGTCGACATGGAAATGACCAACCTGGCCAAGCTTCAGGGCCGCTATTCGGCGGCGGCCAAGATGCTGAGCAAGCGTTTCGCTCTGTTGCAATACGCCGTGAGCAGTCGAGGACAAGGCTGATGCTGACCCGCGCATTCGATATCGCCTCCTCGGGGTTGACCGCCCAGCGCACCCGCATGGAAGTGGTCGCCTCGAACCTGGCCAACGCCCAGACCACCCGCACCCCCGAGGGGGGACCCTACCGCCGCCAGGAACCGGTGTTCCGCGCCGAGGCGGTGCACGGCAAATTCGGCGACCTGGTCGGCCAGGCGGTCCGTTCGGTGCGGGTGCAGCGCATCGCCGAGGACCAGTCACCGCCGGTGCTCAAGTTCGAACCGGGACATCCCGACGCCGATCCCCGCGGGTTCGTCGCCTACCCCAACATCCAACCGGTGCAGGAGATGGTGAACATGCTGTCGGCCACCCGGTCCTATGAAGCCAACGTGACGCTGATCAACGGCGTCCGCACCATGGGCCGAGCCGCCCTGGAGATCGTCAGATGACGGACATCACCTCGATCGTCGGACTGAACAAGCTGCAGGAGATCGCCGCGCCGACCAAGGGCGCGGCCTCGGGCGACATCGGCGGACGCTTCGCCGAGAGCCTCAAGGATGCGATCGCCACCGTCGACGGCATGCAGAAGGACAGCGAGGCGGCCCAGGCGGCTTACGCCCGCGGTGAAGAGGTCGACCTCCACGACGTGTTGATCCGGGTCGAGGAGGCGGAGATGGCCTTCAAGACGATGATGGAAGTGCGCAACAAGCTGGTCGACGCCTACCGCGAAGTCATGCGGATGGGCGGCTAGCG
>CAZBZH010000774.1:0-2281 GCA_964496265.1 uncultured Acidobacteriota bacterium
CGGCAGGATGCGGCGCAGCAGCGCGTCGGTGCGGGCGTGGGCCTGCTTCAGCGCAAATCCCGGCAGCCGGTGGAGCCCCGATCCCAGACCCGGGCCTCGGCCCTGGAGCGGACCCTCGGCGGCGCCGGCATGGGGGTCTGGGACTGGGACGTGATCAGCGGGCAGACCACCTTCAACGACACCTTCTCCAGGATGCTGGGCTACGAACCGGGGGAGCTGCCCGCGCAGTTCGCGACCTGGAAGTCCCTGGTGCATCCCGACGATCTACCCGGGGCGATGGCGGATATCGAAGCCCACCACCGCGGTGAAACCTCCGTCTATCGCAACGAACACCGCATCCGCCGCAAGGACGGAAGCTGGCAGTGGATTCTCGACGTCGGCGATCTGGTCGAACGCACGCCTGACGGGAGCCCGCGACGGATGATCGGCGTGCACATCGATCTCCAGGATCAGAAGGAGGCGGCCCAGCGACTGGCGTTGGCCCAGTCGTCGGCCCGGGCCGGTCTCTGGGATTGGAACGTCCCCGGCGGCTTCTTCGTGACCAACGCCCAGTTCCACGAGATGCTCGACGAGGAGCCGAGCGAAGAAGCGCTGCCCTTCGATTACTTCGGTGAGCGGGTACACCCCGATGATCTAGAGCGCGTGCTCGAGGCGGTCGAATCCTCCCATCGTTCGGACAAGTACGACTACGACCTCGAGTTCCGCATGCGCAAGGTCGACGGCGAGTACAAGTGGATTCGAAGCACCGGCCGTGTCGTCGAACGCGGCATCGACGGCGATCCGGTTCGAATGATCGGCCAGCACATGGATGTCGATGTCAGCAAGCGCATCCAGCTCGAGTTGGCGCGCACCCAGGCGCTGCTGGAAGAGACCGGGCGATTGAGCCGCATCGGCGGCTGGGAGATGGATCTGGCGAGCCGCACGCTGACCTGGACCGACCAGATGTACTCGATTCTCGAGCTGCCTCGGACGGGGGCGGCGCCGACGCTTCACGAACTCCTCGACCTGTGCGATCCCAAGGCGCGAGGCTTCGTCGAGCAGCGCTACATGCGGGCGATGGAGAAAGGGCTTCGCTGGGATGACGAGGTACCGATGATCACCGCTCGCGGGCGCCGGATCTGGGTGCGGCTCAAGGGCATCCCCAGGGTTCAGCGCGGCCGCTGCATCTCGCTCAGCGGCATCCTCCAGGACATCACCGAACAGCGCCGGGTCCGCGAGGAAGCGGAGAACGCCCGGGAGGTCGCCCTCGAGGCCAGCCGGGCCAAGTCCGAGTTCCTGGCCAACATGAGTCATGAGATTCGCACGCCGATGAACGGCGTGCTCGGCATGGCGGAGCATCTCGAGTTCACCGAGCTGGACGAGGAACAGCGTGAGTGTGTGCGCACCATCGGCAGTTCGGGCAAGGCGTTGCTCGGCGTGATCAACGACATCCTCGATTTTTCCAAGATCGAGGCGGGTCGTATCGAGCTGGAGTACCTGGACTTCAACATTGCCGACGTCCTGCGCGAGGTCGCCGATGTGGCGGGGGTGCGTGCCCGGGAGAAGGGCATCGAGTTGCGGACCGATCTCGATCCGGATCTCCCCGAGGCGGTCAACGGAGACCCGACCCGTCTGCGTCAGGTCCTGCTCAACCTCAGCTCAAACGCCGTCAAGTTCACCGAGTCCGGCAATGTCACCCTGCGGGTGGCCGTGCAGAGCCGCGACGATTCCGGCTATCGCGTCCGTTTCGAGGTGCGGGACACCGGCATCGGGATTCCCGGCGACCGTCAGGAGGGATTGTTCCGTCCCTTCTCCCAGGCGGACGCGTCGACGACGCGGCGCTTCGGCGGCACCGGGCTGGGGCTGACCATCTCCCGCGATCTCGTGGGCATGATGGACGGGGAAATCGAACTCGAGAGCATCGAGGGAGAGGGCTCGACCTTCTGGTTCGACATCCGGCTCGGTCAACCCCAGCAGCCGTTGATCGAAGCGTTGCAGCAGGCTGCCGAACCCGAGGCCGGCGCCCCATCCGACGCTTCCAGCCTCTCGATTCTGCTGGTCGAGGACAATGGGGTCAACGAACTGGTGGCCCGTAGGTTCCTCGAGCGCATGGGCCATCGCGTGACCAGTGCCGGTCACGGAGAGATCGCGCTTGAATGTCTCGAGCGGGAACGCTTCGATGCGGTGCTGATGGACTGCCAGATGCCGGTGATGGACGGCTACGAGGCAACGCGGCGGATCCGCGCCGCTGAGTCCGAGGGGCAACACCTCACCGTGATCGCCATGACCGCCCACGCGATGG
>CAZBZH010000775.1:0-2271 GCA_964496265.1 uncultured Acidobacteriota bacterium
AATCTGGTCGTCGTCGGGCTGGTCGCCGAGCCCTGACGCGCGCTACCCGCCGGCGTCCTGCTCCAGCCACTGCTGAGTCGCCTGCAGGATCAACTCCTCGGTCGACTCGGTGATTCCAAGCGCGGTCCGCGCCCGCTCCAACGCCTGCGGCGCGCTCTGGTCGATGCGGCCGTGGCCGACCATGCCCCAGTCCGCCTTGGTCTCGACAACCTCGCCGTTGACGGTGGGCACCAGGCCCCGATCGACTCGACGGGCGATGTCCTCGGCCATGCAAATCGTCGCCGCCAGCGGGTGATCGAATCCCTGGATGCACACATCGTGGTGGGCGCCGACGACCATCGCGATCTCGACGGGCAGGTCCCAGAGCTTGACCATCCGTTCGCCGGCGCGCATGTGGGCGTCGTGGATCGTCGGCCACAGCACCGCGAGCTCCGGCGGCTTTTCGCCCCGCTTCACGTCCCCCAGGATCAGCAGGATGCCGGCGATGCCGACATCGTGAAGCAGACCGCAGAGGAACGCCTGTTCCTCTTCGAACGGGGTGTACTGGGAGACGATCCGCGCCGCGTGGGCGGTGATGCGGCTATGCTCCCGCACCCGGTCCATGTAGGGGCCGTAGGCCTTGGAGCGAAAGACTCGCACGCTCATCGCCGCCTGCATCACCACCTGGCGCAGCTTGGCCAGGCCCAGCCGCACCAGCGCCTGATGCAGGCTGGTGATCTGGCCGATGCCGCCGTAGAACGCCGAGCGGGCGATGGAGAGGATCTCGCCGGCGAGCATGGCGTCCTGCTCCAGCACCTTCTCGATATCCTTGAACTCCACATCGGGGTTCTGGGACAGGGTCATCAGCTCCATCGCCACCGCAGGGAGTCGCGGCGGCTGGTAGCTGTCCGATTCGAAGGTGGCGATCAGCTTGTCGGTCAGCTCCGCCTTGTCGACGAGTCCCATGCGGTCGGCGTCGAAGGCGTGTTCGCCCAGGCCGTAGTCCGCCTGATCCTTGGTGCGGCCGAGATGTTCGCTCAATTGGGGGCTCCATGGGTCATCACCCGGTCCCCCCTTATCGGCGGTCCACCCTCCCGGCTGAAGCCGCTTTCAGGATTGTGATCGACGCCCCGAGACCACCGGGAGGTGCCAGATGAAGTACCCCTCGGGATCGCGGATGCACTCGATCATGCTCTCGAACTGGTCGTGGACCTCTTCGGCGCTGAACGGCGTCTCCCGGGAGATCGGTTCGGCGAAGCCGTCCCGCCAGGCGATCCAGATCTCGGCGACCACCTCCCGGGGCACCCGCATCGGGTCGATGGTCACGTAGTCGACCCGCACGTTCTCGAGGCCCAGCCGCTTGAGGATGGTGAACATGGTGCGGCCGCTGCGCAGGTCCGAGCCGAGCCGGTTGGCAAACACCACCGGGCCATCGAGCCAGAAGCGGTCGTTGTCCCCCCGGGTCGGGTGGAAATGCATCATGGCGTAGTCTTCGGCGACCAGGTGCACGGTTCCGCCGGGCCTGGTTGCCTCGACCAGGCGTTCGACGACCCGGGCAGGGTCGGGCACGGCCTGCAGGATGTGGCGGCAGACCGACAGGTCGAAGTGAGCGGTCGGCAGCTCCACCTCGTAGATGTCCCCCTCGAGCCAGCGCATCCGCTCGCCGTGAGCGGCGCAGCGTCCCTGGGCCTTTTCCAGATGGGCCGCGTCGATATCGACCCCCAGGAGGGTGGCCTGGGGGAAGAGCGCGGCGAGGCGTTCGCTGATCTCTCCGGTTCCGCAGGCCAGGTCGAGAATCCGCGGAGCCTCGGGTAGGTCGTAGGCTGCCAGCAGCTCCTGCTCCTGGGGCCAGATCGCCCGGGCCTGGGCCGAGAGGCCGCGCACCATCGATTCGTCGGCCATCTGACTGGCCTGAGGATTGTTCGAGCGGGTCATTCGGGTGTCCTCCGCCGTCATCCTACGTCGAGACCCGCTCCGGGTTGCCCGCTCCCGGGGTGTTCGGCACAAGCGGCGCGCGACTGTGGTGCTCCTTGCGGCCGGCCGCGGCCGAATTCCTTGCTACATGGACATTTCTGCCGAGAAAGGGATGAAGTGGTGACTCCTGGAGGTTTCAGGGGTCCAACTCCTTGAGGGGCGATTCTCGCTCCGGGGGGCACTACTGAGAGTTCGCGGGCGACAACTTTGAGTGCCAGTGTTTCTTCCGCACCTTCGAATATGGACAGCACACGGGCGTCGAAAAAGTAGCGACTTACAGCAGTCTCCTCGGAGTAGCCCATACCGCCGTGGATCTGC
>CAZBZH010000776.1:0-2267 GCA_964496265.1 uncultured Acidobacteriota bacterium
CACCGAGGGGTTGCCGGTGCTGCGTACCTTGCCCAGGATGTGTTCGGCATCCCCCGGCGCCAGGAACTGGCCCTTCTTCACGTTGACCGCACGGCCGGTGTCGCCGGCGGCGACCAGCATGTCGGTCTGGCGGCAGAGGAACGCCGGCACCTGCAGCAGGTCGACCACCCGGGCGACCTCTCTCGCCTGTCCGGGCAGGTGGAAGTCGGTGGTCACCGGCAGCTCGGTCACTTCCCGGACCCGCTGAAGGATGCGCAGCCCCTCTTCCACGCCGGGGCCCCGCTCCGAGTGGATCGAGGTGCGGTTGGCCTTGTCGAACGAGGACTTGTAGATCAGCGGGACATTGCGCTCTGCCGCGATCTCCCGCAGCGCCAGCGCCATCTTGATCGCGTGCTCCTCGCTCTCGATCAGGTCCGGCCCGGCGATCAGCAGCAGCGGCGCGCCGCTGCCGACCTCGAGCCCGTCAGCGATCCGAACGGGACGCGAAGACATCCTGGTTCTCCGAGCCCGCCGGGCGTTTCTTGGCGCAGCGGTTCCAGTAGGAGGCCGCGATGAACTCCCGGAAGAGCGGGTGCGGACTCAGCGGACGCGACTTGTACTCCGGGTGGAACTGGCAGGCGAGGAACCAGGGGTGGTCGGCGATCTCGACGATCTCGACGAACTTGCCGTCGGGCGACTTTCCGGTGACCCGCATGCCGTTCTGTTCGAGCTTGTCGATGTACTCGTGGTTGACCTCGTAGCGGTGACGGTGCCGCTCGGAGATCAGCGGTTCGCCATAGGCGGTGCGGGCGAAGGACCCCTCGGCCAGGTCGCAGGGGTAGGCGCCCAGGCGCATGGTCCCGCCCAGGTCGTCGACGCCGAGCAGGTCGCGCAACTTGAAGATGACCCGGTGGGGTGTCTTCTCCTCGAACTCGGTGGAGTCGGCACCCTTCAGACCGCAGAGGTTGCGGGCCGCCTCGATCACCGCGCACTGCAACCCCAGGCAGATGCCGAAGAACGGGATCTTCTTTTCACGGGCGTAGCGCACCGCCTCGACCATGCCGGCCACGCCGCGCACGCCGAAGCCGCCGGGTACCAGGATGCCGTCGACCCCGGCCAGCTCCGATTCGAGCTTGCCGTTGGTCATCTCCTCGGCCTCGATCCACTTCAGGTTGACTCGTACGTCCGACGAGAGGCCGCCGTGGAGCAGCGCCTCGCTGAGTGACTTGTAGCAGTCCTCGTAGGCGACGTACTTGCCGACGATGCCGATGGTGACCTCGTCCCGGGGGTGCTGGATCTTGTGGACCAGGTTCTCCCAGCTGGAGAGGTTCTTGCGCCGGTAGGGCAGGTCCAGCAGCTTCATGATGATCTCGTCGATGCCCTCCTCGGAGAGCGCCAGCGGCACCTCGTAGATCGAGGAGGCGTCGCAGGCGGAGATCACCGCGTCGTCGCCGACGTTGCAGAAGAGCGCGATCTTCTTCTTGAGATCGTCGGGGACCGGGCGGTCGCTGCGGCAGAGCAGGATGTCCGGCTGGATCCCGATGGCGCGCATCTCGCGCACCGAGTGCTGGGTCGGCTTGGTCTTCAGTTCGCCCGAGACCGAGATGAACGGGACCAGGGTCAGGTGGATGAAGATCGCGTTGCGCGCGCCGACGTCGAGCCGGAACTGACGGATGGCCTCGAGGAACGGCAGGGACTCGATGTCGCCGACGGTGCCGCCGATCTCGACGAGCTGGATATCGACCCCCTCGGAGATCTTGAGGATCGAGTTCTTGATCTCGTCGGTGATGTGAGGAATCACCTGCACGGTGGCGCCGAGGTAATCCCCCTTGCGCTCCTTCTCGATCACCGAGCCGTAGATCTTGCCGGTGGTGAAGTTGTGATCGCGGGTCGCGGTCATCGACGTGAAGCGCTCGTAGTGGCCCAGGTCCAGATCGGTCTCGGTGCCGTCGTCGGTGACGAATACCTCACCGTGCTGGAACGGCGACATGGTGCCCGGGTCGACGTTGATATAGGGATCGAGCTTCTGCAGCGCCGTGGTGAATCCGCGGCTCTCCAGGATGCGCGCGATCGATGCCGCCGCGAGCCCCTTGCCCAGCGACGAAACCACCCCGCCCGTCACGAAGATGTACTTGGTGTTGCGATCTTTGCTCACCGTGCCTCCCCAGGTATGGCGCCCTCGGTGGCGCCCGGTGCGGCGCCGCCGGCGCCGTCCGAATCATTCATGGGTGCGCGAAGCCGCCGGACGTCGTCGGGGGTGTCGACGCCGTGGGAACGAAAATCCGAAT
>CAZBZH010000777.1:0-2266 GCA_964496265.1 uncultured Acidobacteriota bacterium
GCGTAGGCTTGGCCCAGGCCGTCGTAGGGGCCCTCGTGCAGCGCCACGGCATAGCGGCCGCCGGGGATGGTGACCACGCCGAACTCCTCGGGGGGCTGCACGTCGTCGGCGATGCTGACGCAGGCGTCGTAGCGCAGCTTGTCTTCGGGGGTGACCTCGGGGTCGTCCCAGCACATGCCGACCGCCTGCAGCTCCGGGCCGAACAGGCATTCGGCGCCGACCCAGTCCATCAGGCGCTCCCAGGTCTTGCCGACCTCGCCGTACGGACCCTGGTGACGGAGGAAAGCCGCTCGTCGCGGAGGAAGCTCGCGAATCTCGATGTTCATGTCGGGGTTCTCCTGTTCGGACTTCAGTTCCCAGGCGGGCTCGCCGTCGGGGCCGAGGAAATGGACGTCGCTGGGCGCCGCGATCCGCGGCGGCACGTTTGCCCGGGCACGGTACTCCGACGGGGAGCAGCCGAAGGACCGCTGAAACGCCCGGGTGAAGGACTCGTGGGCCTCGTAGCCAGCGTCGAAGGCGATGTTCACCACCGGCTGCTCGGTGTGCTTGAGCCGCTGGGCGGCGCGCTCGAGTCGCAAACGCCGCACGTGTTGTTTGACCGATTCGCCGACCAGCCCGCGGAAGATCCGATGAAAGTGAAAGGGGGAGAAGCAGGCGACCTCCGCCAATTTCTCCAGGGGTAGTGCGGCATCCAGGTTGTGTTGGATGTGTACCAGCACCCGCAGGATGCGGCGGCGGTAGTCTTGCCGGGTGGTGCGGGCTCTCTCGTTCATCGCGGCCTCAATCTACACGGAGGCCCTTGCGGCCGCTTGATTGTTCTTGCTCATTTCCCGCTGCCGGGGACCCCGCTGTAAATCGGTGTAAACCACGCAAAACCTCTTCGGATCGGGGAGCGGTGCAGGGAATTCAGCCTTATTGTCGCTTCAAGCGGATGGGGGCTCCATTCGGGAGGTACGGCGATGACGGCGAAGACGCGCAGGACGAACCAGGGCACGATCGTTGAGTTTCGGGGGGCGCTGACCATCGGCGACGGCACTCTCGCCGTCGGAGACGCGATGGATCGCTTCATCGCGTCTTGCGACGACCGGATCCTGATCGACCTATCCGAGGTCTCGGCGCTCGACTCCGCCGGCGTGCGGGTGCTGGTGCAGAGCGCGCTGCGCGCACGGGATGCCGGGGTTCCCCTCGGACTGGTAGCCGGTGAAGCGGGCCGGGTGCGCCGGGTGCTGGACACCCTGAACCTTCAGGCCTGCATCCCGACCTACGACAACCTCGCCTCCGGGCTCGAGTGCCTGGCCGTGGAGCCCGCTCCCCGCGCGACCTGCTGAACACTCCCGCCGTCGCGGAGCTGGGCGACGGTCAGGGTCCGCAGCCGGCCGGTTGCCGCGGCGTGCCGTCGGAGGTCCGGCCCCAGGGTCCGGAGCCGCCGCAGCCGGCGTCGTTGGCCCGCACCAGGTAGAAGAAGCCGTCACCGACAGGCGGCGTATCGTCGTCGTCGTACTGCGAAGCGTTCAGGCCCTGGGCGATGCACGAGCCGGCACCCACACTCAACGTCGACAGCAGGCCGCGAGCGAGGTCGTAAGTCTCCGCAGTCGGTTGATCGTTCCAGTCGATCGTCGTCGGCGTGCTGCCGCTCAGCGCCAGCGCCGGGACCTCCGCAGGCGTTCCCTCGCCGCCGTTCAGCGGCGCGCAGTCGACGCTGTCCTCGACTCCATCACCATCGTCGTCCAGATCGCAGGCATCCCCCGCGCCGTCGGCGTCGAAATCGAGCTGGTCCGGGTTGGGGGTGTCCCGGCAGTTGTCGTCGCAGCTCGCCGGGGTGTTCAGGCAGAAGTTGTCGCCGCGTACGCCGCTGCGATCGCCGTCGTCGGCAACCAGATCCCGGTCGACATCTTGCAGCGCATCCTGGGTGTCGTTGACGCAGTCGTCGTTGATGCCCAGCGGGAGATCCGCCCAGTAGGCGACGGCGTTGAAGCGGGGTAGGACGTCCTCCTCGAAGGCCACGTCCCACAGGCTGCCGTCATGGCCGACCCCGACGGGGCGTTTGTAGCAATGGGCGGCGCCGGTGCTTTCCAGCGCGCAGGAGATGTCGTCGGACCACTCGACGGTGGCGGTCCCGTCGGCGTCGCCGTGGGCGACGAAGATGTTCCCGCGGAAGGTCTCATCGGTGGTGGCCAGGGCCAGGTCCCGGCCGTTGACAGTGCGCATGTGAGCCAGATCGCTGGAGCCCACCGGGCCGATGACCCGTTGAAGCGCCCGGCCGCCG
>CAZBZH010000778.1:0-2266 GCA_964496265.1 uncultured Acidobacteriota bacterium
GCCAACCGCTGAGCAGTCGCACCTGGGTCGGCAGGGTCACCGCGGGGCCGGTCAGCTCGACGGTGGCCGGGTCGAAGGGTTGGGCGACGATGCTGCCTTCGGCGTCGACGGCCACGATGTGGCCGGAGTTGACCCAGCGGGGGAAGGTGACCTTCTCCATCAGCACCTTGCGTTCGCTCTGGGCAAATTCGAAGTGTTCGACCACGACGTTCTCGGGGGAGAGGCCGGCGTTGAGCGAGGCCTTGAGGAACAGGAGCCCCCGTTCTCCCGGAAGCAGCACCGGAAAGCCGAAGTCGTTGTCCCGTTCGTCCTCGGCCAGTTCGAACAGCGGCCGCGCCTCGCCGCCGCTGTCGGGCACCTGCATCAGCGTTCCCCGGTTGCGGCCGGGATCGAGGGTCGAGAAGTAGATCGTCCCGTTCGTCGACCATGCGGCTCCGAAGACGAAACGATCAAAGGAGGCCAGCCGGACCACCGGCCCGCCCTGGGCCGGCATCTTGTAGATCGAGCCCTCACGGGTGAAGCCGATCCAGGCACCGTCGGGGGAGAGGAAGGGGAACATCCCTCCCTCGGTTCCCGGTATCGCCGACGGCTTGAGGCGATCCAGCCGCCGGCGCATCAGCACGCTCGATTCACCCTCCCGTTCGGGGAAGCGGGTGAAGACCAGTTCGCGGCCGTCGGGGCTCCAGACGACCTGCTGCACGAAGGTCTCGCTGAAGTCGAAGGGGGTGTCGACGGTCAGCCGGGTCGTCGGTTCCGGCGGTGCCTCCCGGGCCACCTGGGTCGACATCACGATCACGGCGATGATCAGCCCGGCGATGGAGAGTCCGCCGACGATGGCGAGCCACCAGGGCATGCCGCTTCGCGTCGCCGTGGCGGCGGCCGGTTCGTCCTCCTCGTCAGCGGCCGCGAGGGCTTCGTTCAACTGGATGCGCACGTCGGCGATGTCGTGGGTGCGCTCGTCGGGGTTCTTGCGCAGGCAGCGCAGCAGCGCCCGTCGGGCGCCGCCGGGCATCGGTGGAAGCGCATCCAGGTCCGGTTCGTCCTTGAGGATCGCCGCCAGGGTGTCGCTCAGGGTCTCGCCGCCGAAGGCCTGCTTGCCGGTCAGCATCTCGTAGAGCACGCAGCCGAAGGCGAACACATCGGTGCGTTTGTCGACCGGGCGGCCCCGGGCCTGCTCCGGCGACATGTAGGCCGCGGTGCCCATGATCATGCCGGCCTGGGTGCCGGTGGAGGTCATGGTCGGTGAATCCGCCCCCGGCGAGCTGGCCAGCGTCGGCGCCATGGCGCCGTAGCCCGAACCCGAAGACACCGCGCCCACCGGTCCCGAACCCGAGGCCTGGCCCGGCAGGAAGGCCTTGGCCAGGCCGAAGTCCAGCACCTTGACCCGTCCGTCGGGCGTCAGCCGTACGTTGGCCGGCTTGAGATCCCGGTGCACGATGCCGTTGAGGTGCGCCGCCGAGAGTCCCGCGGCGATGGCCGACCCGATCTCTACCGCTTCGTCCAGCGGGATCGGGCCGCGGGCGATGCGATCGGCAAGATCCTCGCCCTCGACCAGCTCCATCGCCAGGAAGCGCACCGGGTTGCCCTCGGGGTCCTGGGCCTCGTGGAGCCCGTGGATCGTGGCGATGTTCGGGTGGTTGAGGCTGGCCAGGGTCCGGGCTTCCCGCTCGAAGCGCTCCAGCCGGTCGGTCTGGGCCGAGAGCACCTCGGGGAGCAGCTTGATCGCCACCGAGCGGTCCAGGGAGGTGTCCACCGCGCGATAAACGACACCCATACCCCCTTCACCCAGCTTCTGCTGGAGGCGATAATGCAGGAGTTCGGTGTCTGGGGGCAGCGTCATGGATCCTTCTCGTCGCGGCCGCCGATTCTAGTCTATCGGCTGCTCGGAACCCTCACGATCCGTTTAACCTATCGGTTTCATTTTGGTTTCACTGGCCAAGGAGGGGGAAGTGCTGAACGCGATCAAACCTGCGGTGATTCTGGGTGTCGGAGTGATCTTGCTCTCGGCATTGACGATGGCCACGGGTATGCACACCAAAGTTGAGTTGCAGCAAGCGATCTTTCTCGGTGCCGCGATCGGGATGAACGTGGCGGTGATCATCTGGGCCCTCCGGGGCAACGCGCTGGAGAACGGCTACGGCGCTCAGCTCGGCCTCAGCACCCTGATCGGCCTCATCGCCGGGGTGATCATCTTCATCGGTTCCTACGCGCTGGTGACCGTTGTCTTCCCGGAGGCTTTGTCCGAGACGGCGGGCGCGATGAGGGT
>CAZBZH010000779.1:0-2261 GCA_964496265.1 uncultured Acidobacteriota bacterium
CGAGGTGTCCTGGGCCTTCATCCCGACCTTCTTCAGGTTGGTGCCCTTGGTGAACCCGTTGGACCCGGTCTCGACCAGGAACACGCTGATGCCCTTGGCCCCCGCCGAAGGGTCGGTCTTGGCCGCCAGCACCACCAGGTCCGAGAGCTGCCCGTTGGTGATGAAGGTCTTGGAGCCGTTGAGCACGTAGTGATCGCCGTCGTCGACGGCGGTGGTGCTGATCCCCTGGAGGTCCGAACCGGCGCCGGGCTCGGTCAGCCCCAGGGCGGTAATGATCTCACCGCTGACGCAGCCGGGCAGATAAGCCGCCTTGGCTTCATCGGTGCCGTAGCGGGTGATGTAGGGCGCCGCAATATCCGAATGGAGCGGCCAGCCGATGCCCGAAAGACCCAGCCGCCAGATCTCCTCGTTGACCACGGCGTTGGCCCGGAAGTCGAGACCCAGGCCCCCGAGGGACTCGGGCAGGTCGGGACACAGGAGCCCCATCTCGCCGGCCTGGAGCCAGATCTTGCGGTCGACCTGGCCCTGCTCTTCCCAGCGGTCGTTGTGGGGTACCGCCTCCTCGAGCAAGAACTCGCGCACGCTCTGGCGCAGAATCTCGTGGTCTTCTTCGAAGACGGTCCTGGGAATCACGGCATCCTCCGGCGTCAGGGTGAATCGAGCGACCGATTCAGCGACCAGGGAGTATAGATGCCGCGGTCGGTTTCGGCCGCCCGGGAGCGCCGCCTGGGAGAGCGGCCGGCGTCGGAGGGCGGCTCAGCCGCCGATCTGGTGCATGGTGCGCACCAGCGGGATCGCCTCCTGCTTCTCCACGATCTCGAGGGCTCCGCCGCGGGTCTTCCGCGACAGCGCCCCGGCGATCTGCTCGCGCAAGCGGTCGTCGGAGGCACCGGCGCGCATCGGCGTCTTGAGGTCGATCTCGTTGTTGTCGTAGATGCAGACCCGGAAATGACCGTCGCTGGTCAACCGCAAACGGGAGCAGTTGCCGCAGAAGGGCGCGGTCACCGAGTTGATGAAGCCGACCGCACCGGCGCCGTCGGTGAACAGATAGCGGGTCGCCGGGGCGTGGGGATCCCCCGCCGGGTCGGGCGTCAGCGGCCAGCGCGCCTCGATACGCTCCCGCACCTTGTCGCCACTCAACACCCGGGTCGGGTCCCAGCTTCCGTTGCTCAGCGGCATGAACTCGATGAAGCGCACCTCGTAGCCGTCGCGGCGGCAGCGCTCGACGATCTCCTCGACCTCGTCGTCGTTGACGCCGGGCATCAACACGGTGTTGATCTTGATCGGAGCGAAACCCGCCTCACGGGCCGCGGCCAGGCCGGCCAGCACCCGGTCCAGCTGGTCCCGGCGGGTGAGTTCGGCGAAGCGGTCGGCGCGGAAGGTATCGAGACTGACATTGAGCCGGCGCAACCCGGCCCGGCGCAGCGGCTCGGCCAGCCGGTCGAGCAACACGCCGTTGGTCGTCAGCGACAGATCCTCGACCCCGTCGATGGCGGCCAGCATCCCGACCAGGGTCTCGATGCCTGAACGCACCAACGGCTCGCCGCCGGTAATCCGCACCTTGCGCACCCCGTCGGCGACCAGCAACCGCACGAGACGCTCGATCTCCTCGAAGGAGAGGATCCGCTCGCGGGGGAACCACTCCGGCTCCTCCGGCATGCAGTAGGCACAGCGGAGGTTGCAACGGTCGGTGACCGAGACGCGCAGATCGTCGTGTGGGCGGCCGAAACCGTCGACCAGGGGCATCGTTCCCGTTCCTCCGTGGAGACGTCTTCAGTATAGCGGCCGGGCCCGGGAGACCCCTGTCAGGGGGCCGGCGGCTCCGCCGGGCCGGGGCCGGAGCCGGCTGGGCCGTGTGGAATAATGGCGGGTCCGGCGCGCGTCGCGCCGGGGAGGCCGAACGAACCATGGGCGAGCCGGTAGCCGGTAGACCGGGCGGAGACGCCGGCGATGTCTCCCTGCCGAGCCTGCCCTACGTCCTCGGCTGGGCCCTCGGCTGGGGCATCGTCGGCTGTCTGGTGGCCGCCGCGGTGGTCGTCGCCACCGGCGTCGACCTGGCCCCCGCCCTGCGCTCCAGCGTGCTGTTCGCCGAGGTGGTCGGCTTCAGCGTCCTGACCTCGACCCGCCTGATCTTTCCGCTGCTGGGGCGCTTCCCCACGATCTTGCGGCTGGTGCTGCAGACCCTGACCCTGGCCGCCGGCGCCCTCTCCGGCTCCCTGGCGGTGATCGCCTTCCAGCCCCTGTTCATCCTGGCCCGGCTG
>CAZBZH010000780.1:0-2261 GCA_964496265.1 uncultured Acidobacteriota bacterium
CATCTCCCTCCCTCCGCCTCCCTCCCTCCCTCCACCTCCCTCCGCCCCCCTCCCCCCCCCCCAGATTTCCCCCCCCCCCCCCCCTCCCGCTCTGGTCGCAAGGCCCCGGCCCCCCCGTTCCCATTTCCCTCGGGCCCCGCCCCCTCCCACCGGACATCGATGTCGATCTCTTCGGAGACGACATCGGGCAGGAACTGCGCGCGGATCTGCGTCGCGGCGGCCAGCCCCACCGCGGCGTAGGCCGCGAAGCGCAGGGTGGCGTCCCAGGTCGAGAGGGGAGCCAGGCTCAACGCCCGCGCGCCTCCCTCGTCGGCGATGAAGGGAGCGACCAGCTCCCGGGCCCGGGCGGTCGGTTCGGTCAGCAGCGCGCTGAGGCTATCCGGCGCCGGCAGGAGCTGCAGTCCACCGATGAGCAGCATCGCGCCGCAACAGGCGGCGGGGAGTCGCCAACCGGACATCCACTGGAGCCGGTCTTCGGGGCGGGTCGCGGCGAGCGCCATCGCGCAGGCCAGGGCGGATACCAGCTGAATCAGCAGCACCGAGCCGGGTTGGACGCTGCCGAAGGGCAGCGGCGTCCAGAGCACGAGCAGCAGTAAGGTCGTGCGCACGAGGTTGTGGCCGCGCTCCCCCAATTCGCTCCTCGAACGATCGCCCATGGAAGTTGGAGACCGCAGCCGCCGGTGCTGCGGCTGCGGTCCCGGGTTCTAGCTGGCTCGTTTCTGCCGGCCCGTGAGGCGCGCCAGGGCGCCCCGCTTCTTCGGCTCGTCCACTCCATAGCCGTAGCGATAGGAGTAGCGGCCGTAGGCGTAGTAGGACGATCCCTCGGGGACGGCATTGAGCACCACCCCGATGGCGTTGGCCTGGCGGGTCAGCAGCCGTGAGGCGCCGGTGGACAGCGCCTCGCGGGTGGTCTTGCCGGCGCGCACCACGAGGATGGTGGCGTCGAGCTTGGATGACAGGATCATGCTGTCGGCGACCTGGATCACCGGCGGCGAGTCGACGAGGATGTGGTCGAAGCCTTCCTCGTTGGACAGCCGCGCGATCAACGCCTCGAGACCGTTGGAGACCAGCAGTTCCGAGGGGTTGGGCGGGATCGGCCCGCTGGTGATCACCTGCAGTCCGTCGATGGCGCACTGCTGGAACAGTTCACCGACCTCGGCGTTGCCGCTGAGGTAGTTCGACAGGCCGACGTTGTTGGGTAGCCCCAGCGCCTTGGCGATCCGCGGCTTGCGCAGGTCGGCGTCGATCAAGGCGACCTTGCGTCCCATCTGCAACAGCACGCTGGCCAGGTTCAGGGACACCGTCGACTTGCCGTCGGAGGGTTCGCAGGAGGTCACCACCAGGGTCTTCGGCGGTTGATCCGCCGAGGCCAGCATCAACGAGGTGCGCAGGTTGCGGAACGCCTCGGCGAAGCTGGAACGGGGGTCCTGCTGGCTGGCCAGGTCGGAGTTCGGCTCGGCGTCGGGATCGGCGGCTTTGGCCTCCTCGCCCGGCAACTGCTGCCCGCCGTAGACCACGCGCAGCGGTTCGTAGAGCGGGATGTGTCCCATTACCGGGATGCCGCCGGCGCTGCGCTGGATATCGACCTCATTCTTGATCGTGTTGTCGACGTAGTGCAGCAGGAAGGCGCCCACCACACCGCAACCGAGGCCCATCACCATCGCGATCAACAGGCTGAGGGTCTTGCGCGGGTAGGCGGGTACATCGGGCGTCTCGGCCCGGTCGACCACGCGGATGTTGCTGGCGCGAGTGCCGCGCAGCTGTTCCGACGTCTGGGTTTCACTCTGACGAGCGACCAGTTCGTCGAGCACCTTGCGGCGGGTCGTGATCTCGGCCCCCAGCGACGCGTACTCGATGGCGTCCCGGTTGACCCGCTGGACTTCCAGCTTCTGGCGCTCGACCTCGCGCTCGAGGTGCGACACCTCCGCCGACCGCTGCTCGTACTCGGCGGCGGCACCGCTGCGGACCTGGTTGGCCAGGGAGGCCACCTCGGACTGCAGCCGGGTGGTGGCCTGCTGTAGTTCGTCGCGTAGTTCGGCGAGGCCGGGCCAATCGTCGCGGAAGCGGCCGGCCATCTGGCCGTAGCGGCGTTCGACCTGAGCGTGCTCCTGCTTCAGATGGTTGATCAACGGGCTGTTGGTCACCTCGGGCAGGGCGGCGTCGGCCGAGTCCCGCACGCTCTCGAAGCGAGCCTGGGCCAGGGCCAGGCGCCCGCGAGCCTCGGTCAGCTCGGCGTTGAGCCCGGCGAGGGCCGCTTCGCT
>CAZBZH010000781.1:0-2254 GCA_964496265.1 uncultured Acidobacteriota bacterium
ACAGAACCCCCCAAGCCCCCCAGTTCAGGCAACACCCCCCACAAACCCCCACCCCCCGCGAAGAGACGGCGGACGACGAGCCCCCATCCCCCGCCCCCCGGCGCTTCAAAGCTCATGTGGAAAGCCGCCCCCCCAATGGGCAGAATGAGGACATGCGATTCGTAGTAGCCATCACCGGTGCCAGCGGCGCCATCTACGCCGTCCGCCTGCTCAAGGCCTGCCTCGACCTGGGCCATCACCTCGATCTGATCGTCTCGGACTACGGCAAGCGCCTGCTGATCGAGGAGTGCGCGTTCAACCTCAAGACCGAGACCGTCGAGCAGTTCCTCGACCGGCGCTACGGCGCCGCCGAGCGGGCGGGCACGCTGACCCATCACCGGGACAGCGACATGGGCGCCTGCATCGCGTCGGGCTCCCAACGCTGGGACGGCATGGTGGTGATCCCCTGCTCGATGAAGACCCTGTCGGGGATCGCCCACGGCACCGCGTCGAACCTGGTGGAGCGCACCGCCGACGTGACCCTCAAGGAGCGCCGGCCGCTGGTCATCGTGCCCCGCGAGACGCCGATGAACATGATCCACCTGGAGAACTTGCAGAAGGCCGCACGGGCCGGCGCCGCGATCCTGCCGGCGATGCCCGCCTTCTACCAGAAGCCCCAGACCTTCGAAGACCTGGCGGACTTCATCGCCGGCCGGGCGCTCTCGCTGCTCGGTTCCGAGCACGGATTGTTCGAACCGTGGAAGGGATGAAGCCGGACACCCCGCAACTGCTGCTGTTCGACATCGACGGAACGCTGATCGAAACCGCCGGCGCCGGCAAGCGCGCGCTGGAACGCGCCTTCGCCGACGCCTTCGGCATCGACGAGTTCGAGCAACGCACCGCCGCGGTGGAGTACGCCGGCCGCACCGACCCGGGCATTCTCGCCTCCCTCGCCGACGCGCTGGGCGTGCCCCGGGAACACTTCGAGGCGCAGCGCGAAACCCTGCTCGAGAACTACTTCGAAGGGCTGCGCACGCTGTTGCTCGAGGATCACCCGCGCAAACGCACGCTACCCGGAGTGGTCCCCCTGCTCGAAGCGCTCGCTCCGCTGCCCCGCGCCCACATGGGCCTGCTGACCGGCAACATGGAGCGGAGCGCCCGGATCAAACTGGACGCCTTCGATCTCAACCGCTTCTTCCCTGCGGGCGGTTTCTCCTCGGACCATGCCGACCGCCGGGAGATTGCCCGGGCCGCACGGCAGAAGCTGGAGCGGCACCTCGGGCAGCCATTCGCTCCATCCGACGTGGTGGTCATCGGCGACACCGAACACGACGTCGACTGCGCCCGGGCCAACGGGTTCCGGGCGGTGGCGGTCTCCACCGGCTGGGTCCCCCGGGAGCGCCTGGAGGCAGCTCGGCCGGACGTGATCCTGGACGGCTTCGAGGACCTGCCGGCGGTGCTGACGGCGCTCCTGCCCGGATCGACGCTGCCCTAGCGGCCGCCGCGGAGAATCCCCGCCTCTCCGGTGTCCCGGCGCTTCCGACGAAACGCGAGCGGCTCCCCTTCCGTATACTCGGCCACGGACCAAAGAGAGGGGACGCCATGAAGAGCTTTCTGACCGCATTCCTCGGCGCGCTCTGCGCCATCCTGATGACCATCCTGCTGACCGCCGGGGTCGGCAGCTGCTACGTGGGCGGCGGCCCAGAGGTCGAGAAACGCTCGTGGCTCGTCATCGAGCTGGTCGGCGGAATCCCCGAGTACGACCCGCCCGGCGGCCTGCTCAGCCAGGTCACCGGCGGTTCGCCGGAAACGCTGACGCGGATCCTGGACAACATGCGCAAGGCCGAGGTCGACGACCGGATCGAAGGGGTGATCTTCAAGGTCGCCTCGGGCGGGGCCTCCTCCCGGGCCAAGAGCCAGGAGATCCGCGGCGCCATCGCCCGCTTCCTCGAATCGGGCAAGAGCGTGCACTGCTGGGCCGAGTCCTTCGGCAGCAGCGACTACGCGTTGCTGGCTGCCTGTCCCGAGATCCTCGCGGCACCGACCGGCTACATGGAGCTGAAGGGCTTCTCCAACACCTCGATGCACATCCGTGACGCCCTGGACAAGCTCGGCGTCAAACCGCAGCTGCACAAGATCAAGGATTACAAGTCCGCCGCCGAGATGATGCTGAACAGCGAGGCGAGCGAGTCGGCCAAGGAGAACCGCCGCTGGATCATGGAGGATCTGTGGGCCCAGTTCGTCGAGATCCTCGAACAGGACCGCGGCCTCGCTG
>CAZBZH010000782.1:0-2254 GCA_964496265.1 uncultured Acidobacteriota bacterium
TTCTTGTGGTACTATGCTCAGGGAAGGTCAATATCACCGTGGGTAAGGAGGAACACCATGTTAAAAATCATAAACGAATACCGGACGGTTGAGATGCCGGGTGACTTTGTCGTGTTCCTCATCGGTATGCGGATCAATAAGTTCTGGAAGCCCTGGAAGTGGATGCCCATCGCCGCCGCAATGCCCCGAATGTTGACGCAGCTGGCCGAGGCCGGCGTTCCGACCACCGTCGTCGACGAGAACCCCCGGGCCGGGGGGGTGGTCTACCGGGGTACCTCCCGCGACGGTCATGACGACGAATCCCTGGGAAAACTCACGGCGCAGAAGATCGCGCACTACCGCGAGTTACGCGAGCGCCATCGGGACAAGATGACGATCCGCACCGGGTGCCTTCGGTGAGGGCCGGCTGGCGGTGTTGCAGGACGGTGTGCTCGAGCAACTCGAGTGGGATCACGCCATCGCATGCACCGGCTGCTACGAACGCTCGGTGCCTTTTCCCGGCTGGACGCTTCCCGGCGTGATGACCGTCGGCGGCGCGCAGCTCCAGGTCAAGGGGGGCATGGTCCGCCCGGCGCAACGCATGGTGCTGTGCGGAACCGGCCCGCTGCTGCCGGTGGCCGCGCGCCAGCTGCACCACGCCGGCGTCGAGATTCTCGGCGTGTTCGAGGCGGCGCGGCGCCGCGAGCTGTTCGCCGGCGCGCTGGGTCTGTGGCGCCAGCCCGAGCTGTTGCAGGAGGGTCTGTCCTGCATGGCTTACCTGGCGCGGCACAAGGTGCCCTTCCGCTTCGGCCGCGGCATCCTCAGCGCCGAGGGAGATCCGCGGCTCCAGCGGGTGACCGTGGCGCGCTACGGCGCCGACGGCACGCCGGACCGCTCCCGCACCGAGAGCTTCGAGGTCGACGGCCTGGGCGTGAGCTACGGCTTCGTGCCGCGCACCCAGCTGACCGAGCTGCTCGGGGCCCGGCACGTCGCCCGGGAGGGGGGTGGCTACCGGGTCGAGCACGACATCTTCGGCCGCAGCTCCCGGCCCAACGTCTACGTCGCCGGCGACGGCGCCGAGGTGTTCGGCTCCGAGGCGGCGGCGATTCAGGGCCGGCTGGCGGCGATGGGTTGTCTACGGGACGCGGGCATGTTCGACGATGCCGAACTGGAGCGCCGCAGTGGCGCGCTACGCCGCAGGCTCTCGACGGTGCAGCGGGTATCCCGGCGGATGTTTGCCGCGTGCACCCATCGTCCGGGCATGTTGGGCCTAGCCACGGTGGAGACCACGGTCTGTCGCTGCGAGGGAGTGCGCCTGCGGGACATCGACACGGTGATCCAACGGGGCGTGCGGGATCTGACCACCCTCAAGATGGCGACCCGCATCGGCATGGGGGACTGCCAGGGCAAGGTCTGCGGCGATTTCTGCCGGGACTATCTGGCGCGCAAGGTCGATGGGGATGTCGGCCGCCTGCGTCCCCGCTTCCCCCTGGCGCCGGTCCCCTTCGGAGCACTGACGGAGGATTGCCGTGGCGAAGCATGATGTCGTGATTGCCGGGGGGGGCGTCGTCGGCGCCATGATCGGCTATTTTCTCAGCCGGGACCGGGATCGCTCGGTCTGCCTGATCGACATCAAGAAACCGGGCAACGCCTCCCGGGCCTCGGCCGGCGGGCTATGGCCGATCGGTGAATCGGTCGGACTCGGTTGCGGCGTGATCTTCTTCAAGACCATGTCCAAGCAGATCCAGGAGGGGGCGGACCTGGGTTCGGTGGCGCGGCCCCACCAATTGCCGCGTTTCTTCTTCGATTTCTGCCTTGCCAGCAACGCCATGTTCCCCGAGCTGTGGGAACGGATTCGCGGCGAACACAATGTCGACTTCGAGTTCGAACGTACCGGGCTCAAGTTCGTGATGTACGACGAGCACGATCGGGCCTACGCCCAGAAGATCGCCGACTCGATCCCGCACCTGGCCGACCAGTTGCGCTGGCTCGACCGGGAAGAACTCCGGGCCGAGGAGCCCAACGTCAGCGACGAGGCGATCGGCGCGCTGATGTTCCTGCGGGACGACCAGGTCAATCCCTACCTGCTGGTGCGCGCCGCCCGTGAGGCGGGCCGGGCCCACGGGATGACGGTGATGAGCGAGACCGAGGTCACCGGCGTGCGCCATCGCAACGACGGCTCGGTCTGCGGAGTCGACACCACCGCCGGCCCGGTCGACTGTGACCTGCTGATCAACGCCGCCGGATCCTGGGCCTCGGAGCTGGCCGAGAAAGC
>CAZBZH010000783.1:0-2241 GCA_964496265.1 uncultured Acidobacteriota bacterium
GCGCGGCGCAACCGGGGAGTCACCGTGGTCGAGGCCGGCGATGTCGACGAGGCGATGACCTGCTTCGAGGATCATCCCGATATCGGCGTGGTGGTCACCGATCTCGTGCTTCCCGGGGAGAGCGGTCTCGAGTTGGCTCGCAAGCTGAAGGGCGCCCGCAGCGAGTTGCCGGTGATCTACACCACCGGCTACGACGCCCGGGAGCTGCCCCGGCACCTGCAGCCCGAGCCGGACAGTTGCGTGCTGCAGAAGCCGTTCACCCTGTCCGATCTGACCTCCCTCGTGGAGAAGTCGTTGGGTTGAGTTTCCCGCGCTTGTGGCGTTACGCTTGCGCCTGTCCCGCCGGGACCGCAACAGGCCGAGATACCCACGGCAGGGGAGACCGATGAGCGACCGCTTCGACGACTGGAAGGCGCCCGAGATCGAGCACGGCAAGCTGACCAAGTACAACTGGATGGTCCAGCATCCGGAGAATCTGGTGCTCGGCTCCCACACCGATATCGGCGCGTTCACCTACATCAATGCCCGCCACGGCGTGACCCTCGAGCGGGAGGTGCAGATCGGCGCCCACTGCGCGATCTACTCGGCGTCGACCATCGACGACCGCACCGGGCCGGTGGTGCTCGAGGAGAACTGCCGGATCGGCACCCACTCCACGGTGATGCCCGGCGTGACCATCGGGCGCAACGCCGTCGTCGGCGCCCACAGTTTCGTCAATCAGGACATCCCGGCCGATAGCGTCGCCTACGGCGTGCCGGCCAAGGTCGTGCGGCGGGTCGATCGGGGTTAGGCACCCCGCGGGGGGGCTAGGTTCCCGACTGGGCTCCCCGGGATTCCAGCCGCCGGCGCGCCACCGGCTCTTCCGGGTCCAGGGTCAACGCCTGCCGGTAGGCTTCAAAGGCCGCGTGCATGTCGCCGGCGGTTTCGTACGCTTGCCCGATGCGCCGGTAGGTCCGCGCCCGCGCGCCGCTTCCCGGATCCTGGCGGGCAAACAGCTGCAGCAGGCGCCGGTAGGCGTCGATCGCCTCCACCGGTTGACCGGCCTGATGCAGGGCGCCCGCATGGATCTCCAGCATGCGCCGGTCGCCGGGCGCCAGCGTCGCCGCTCGCGCCGCGTGAGAGACGGCGCTCGGGGCATCCCCCGACTCCATCTCGGCCCGGGCAAGTTGAGCCAGCCGCTCCGCCTCATCCCGGCTTTCGTCCCGTGGAGCGAGGGCCTTCAGGGTGTCTCGGACCCGCGGGGCCATGCCCGCCTCGAGTCCGACGTTTCCGTACTTCTTGAGGAAGGTGCGCCCGCCGAATCGGGGATGCTCTTCGAGAGCCTGCAGGTAGTCGCCGACCCGGCCCTCTTCGGCGAAGGCGGGGCCGAGGCCGAGCAACATGGTCGGGCTGGACCCGAAGGATTGCTGGAGCTCGCCCGCCGACCATCCGCGCTGACGCAGGAAGGCCAGCACCTCGGGCGCGCGTTCGGGGTCGCCGTTCAACCCTTCGAGCAACATCGCGCCGCCCCGTTCCTCGTGACCCATCGCCATCAGCACCCGGCCCAGGCGCAGGTGGATCGACGGTACCCGCGGAGCCAGCGCCGCGGCTGCCTCGGTCAGTTCCAGGATCTCGAGGGCGCGGGGACCGTCGAGACTTTCGGGAGGGTCCAGTTCGAAGCGCACCGAGGCCAGGGTGGTCAGCGCGCGGGCCTGGGCGGGGTTGGCCCGCAGGCTGCGTTCCAGCAGACGCTCGGCCTCCTGCAGGCTCTCGCGGAAGGTTCCGTAGCGTTCCTGGCCGGGGAGGGAGCTGTCGTGGAGGGCGTCGACCCCCTGTTGCACCAACGCCTCGGCGCGGCGGGTCAACTCCTGTGGCTCCGGGCCGAGCAGGCCGGACTGCTCCGGGGTGCCGCCGGCGCGGTAGACCGAGACCGCCAGCAGCCCGTAAATCGTCAGCGCCGCGAGGACCGCGGCGATCGCCGCGGCGCGCCTCACGATTCGGCGATGCGGGGCAGGCGGGGCATGTGGCCCGCCTCGGGCTCGGTGGCCAGCGACGGATCGGTCGTGGTCGTGTCTTCAGGCCGGCCGGTGGGCGTCGGCGCGTACGAGGGAACCAGCCAACTGGCGACCTCGAGAGCTCCGTCGACATCCTCGGCGTTCGCCGCCGCGATCAGCTCGTCGAGCCGATCGTGGAGATCGTCGGCGGGGGGCCGGGACTCGGCGGCGAAGATCTTGTCGCTGACCCGGCGGGTCGATTCTTCTT
>CAZBZH010000784.1:0-2240 GCA_964496265.1 uncultured Acidobacteriota bacterium
GGCCGACGACCACAACCCCTTGCTCGAGCGGGTACTCGACGCCGGCGGATCGGCCCTCGACCGCGACGAGCTTGGCCTGATGCTGCGCAAGAAAGACCTGGAACCCGTCCCGTTCCTCACGTTGCGTCCTGCGTGTGTGTCCGTCTCGCATGTTGATCCTCATGATTGGTCCGAGCACAACTGTCCACGAGGCAACGTTCGGGTCCGCGGAGACAGGGGTCAAGGGGGATCGGAGACACGCAAAACGTGATCGGTAAGCGCGTGAAAGCGGGTCAGTTAGCCCGGCGGGTCACGATTCCGTGGGGCCCGGATTCATCGGGCCGGCGAAGCTTCGCGCCACCCGCGTGGACTTATTGAAGGTATTCAGGCGCCCGGAACATCGCGCGCCACGCGGGTTTTCGGGTCGGCGAAGGGCGCCAGTGCCGGATGATGCATGCTGGTGCGGAACTCGACAATCTCATAGCGCGCCAGTCCCCGGACGATGAACGGATCGTGGGCCATGACCTCGTCCAGGTCGTCACGGCTCGGCGCCACCGCCAGGATCACGCCCCCCTCACGGGGCACCCGGCGCCCCGAGGCCAGGAACACTCCGGCGGCGTAGCAGCGTTCGAGGAACGCGACGTGGTCCTTCATCGCGGCGTCGATGGCGTCGAGGGGTTCCACGTATTCGAGCAGGATCACGTACATGGCGACTCCAGATGACTCCAGGCAGCCGGCTCAACGGCGGCGCCCGGGTCTTGCGCGACTAGGACTCCGAACCGGCGGTCGTTGGCCGCCGGCGCAGCGGCCGCGGCCGCACCCAGATCCAGCTGGCCAGGACCGCGGCGCCGAACAGGGTGTAGCACAGGGTGAAGACCCACTGGGGCGCCTGGTAGAAGAGCAGACGGTCGAACCAGTGGGCGATGAAGCTGCCGGCGTAGGTCGCATCCCCCGCCCGGTCCCGCAGCCACATCTCGAAGATGGTCAGCGGACAGATCACGCCGAGCCAGGCCTGCACTACCACGATCCCGATCGCCACCAGGTGAGCCAGCCGGAAGCGCGGGTTACGCACCCAGCTCCAACCCAGCGGGCCGCCGACAAGAATCAGGATCAGGCCGAACACGACGAAGGCGACGAAGCCGACGTGGACGTAGAGCGTCAGATCGGCCAGTAACCGGTAAAGGGCCGGACTCACCCGGCCGCGCTCCCGCCGCGGAACCAGCCGCGGATCCGCATCCCGGCCAAAAGGACGGTCCCTCCCAGGCCGCCGAGCAGCAGGTCCCGCATCATGTTGGCCGGGTCGGTCTGGATGCGGGTGCCGCGGAACAGATCGGAGCCCAGCTCTCCCGCCTCCCAGAACACCGCCACGGCGAGGGTCAGCCCGAGGGCGATCAGGTCACGGGCCAACGCGCTCGGGTTGCCGAGAAAGCCCGGGTCCCGTCGGCAGGCGAACCAGACGAAGTAGGCCATGGCCACGCCGCCGGAGAAATGCGCGATCGGATCGACGACCGGTTCGTGGCCGAAACGGGCGCCGGCAATCTCGTGGCCGACCAGCACCAGCAGCAGCGCCCAGCCCGCGCCGCGCACGGTGCGCATCAAGAGAGTCAGGGCTTGTCTCACGGTCCCTCCAAGGTTGCTTCGAGCCTAACCCGAAGCCGGCCTCCGCGCGAACGGGAGGGAGGGACGCCGGAGCCCCGGAACTAGACGCCTGCGGCGGTGAGCGGCTTCAGCGCCTCGGAGACCGCCTTCGACTCCTCGAAGGTGCGGCGGAACTCATCGGGAGCGAGGCTCTGGGCGCCGTCGGACCAGGCGGCACTGGGGTCGGGATGCATCTCGATGATCAGGCCGTCGCACCCGGCGGCCACCGCCGCCCGGCTGGCCGCACGGACCAGGCTGGCCTTGCCGGTGGCGTGGCTCGGATCGACGATCACCGGTAGATGGGTCAACTCGCGCAGCGAGGGTACGGCGTTGATATCCAGGGTGTTCCGAGTGTAGGTCTCGAAGGTGCGGATCCCCCGCTCGCAGAGCATCACGTAGGGATTGCCCTGGGAGAGGATGTACTCGGCGCTGAGCAGCAGCTCCTTCAGGGTCGACATCATGCCCCGCTTGAGCATCACCGGCGTACGGGTCCGGCCCACGGCGTGCAGCAGGTTGAAGTTGTGCATGTTGCGGGTGCCGATCTCCAGGACCTCGGTGTACTCGCAGACCATCTCGACCTGCCCGATTGCCATCACCCCGGTGACAATCTCCGGTCCGGTCTC
>CAZBZH010000785.1:0-2238 GCA_964496265.1 uncultured Acidobacteriota bacterium
GATCTTCACCGAATCCAACGCCCAACGCCGGGAGATGATGGAAGGCATGCGTGGCTCCTCGGACGGGGGCCGCCCCAGCATGAGCGCCATGCGCGGCATGCGGGACAAGATGCGGGAACTGGACGAAGCCCTCGACGAGCAACTCAAGACGATCCTCGATGAGGATCAGATGAAGGAGTTCGACACGTTCCGCGACGAGCAGCGCAAAGAGATGCGCGGGCGGATGCGGGGCGGCCGCGGTGGGCGGGGCCCCGGCGGACGCTAGTAGGCCGAGGGCCTCCACAAGAAATCGTATTGCAACTCAGCGTGTACGTAGAGCACGCGAACCGACGAACGCTGAAAACGTCCGGGGCCCGCAGAGACGCAGTCGTACGTCGGCTTTAGCCGGCTCTTCAGAATTGGCCTCGCAGCCAAGTCCATGAGCAACATCGCTCGGAGACGAGCCTGCGATTGTGGGATGCGAGTCAGCTTGCCGAGTTCAGAGCGATTCTGCGAACCATAGAGTTGGCTGCTTCCGCCAGCCGGTCGCACGGCGAGTTCAACCAAGACCGGGTTGGTTCCGCCAATGCGAAAGTCGATTCGTGACGGTCGCTCGGATTTGGCGAACTCGATGTAGTGTTGTCGCGTCACGTGACTGTGCTTCGCATCGAGCCGAATGAACAGGTGTCGATCCACCACCATTTCTCGGTCGTGCTTGCTGCTTCGATGCAGCAACTCTATTGCTACCTGCTTCAGCTTCTTGATGTTCATACCTTGTCCCGGAATCCGAGATAGGGTTCTGGTGAGAGTATCACCTACTCCACCACCGCCTTGCCACCCTCAACGCGGAAGCGGATACGCACGTTGCGGCCCTTGGGGATGTCCTGTTTCTCGACGCGGACCTGACCGTCGTCGTCGGTGCGGCGAATCCAGCGGAACGCGGGCACGAACTCCCAGCCGGCGACGGCGGTACGGATCGCCTGGTCGAAGGCTTCTCGATGCTCCTCCGGCGGCGCCGGGTTCCAGTTCAATCGCACGACCTTGG
The DNA here is from genome assembly GCA_964496265.1 of uncultured Acidobacteriota bacterium. Taxonomy (GTDB): domain Bacteria; phylum Acidobacteriota; class Polarisedimenticolia; order Polarisedimenticolales; family Polarisedimenticolaceae; genus Mor1. Next base: position 1,025 of record CAZBZH010000785.1, read on the forward strand.
CCGTGCCGTCGGTCAGGATGTGGAACAGCAGCTCGGCGGTGCAGTCGACCTGATCGGCCAGCGCCGTAGTGGGATACGCAGGCAGCTCCTGACGCACCTTGGTCGGCGCCGCCTGGCTGAGGTAGCGACCGCCCAGCTTCGGCTTCTCCTGGGGCTTCTGGGTCTCGACGTATTCCATGTCGGTGGTACCGACACCGGGTTCGCTCAACTCCTCGTGCGTGGCGGCATGCCGATGGTGGGAGCAGGCGGCGAGGCATGCAAGCAGGAGCAGCGAAACGAGGATGCGCGCGATCGCCTGGTGCAAGGTCCCCTCCTTCGGCGGAAGACATGCGGCGAGCTTCGTCGTGTCTGCTTCGAGCATACCCGAGCGCGGGCGGACGGGCTAGCTCGCAAGCGGCGAGCAGAACTCAGTCTTCGAAGTAGAGGAAGCCTCGATTCACCAGGTCGAGCAACACGCCCCGGGCTTCGCTGCGATCGATCCACCGCGAGAGGGTCTCGCGGCTCAGCGGCTCGCGCCCGGTGACCAGCTGAGCGAAGGAGGCATGATCGGCGTCGAGCTCATACTCGGAGCCACCGACAAACATCCGCGCTCCGCCGCGGACCCGCGGGATATAGACGAAGTGGGGCACCGCCGAGCGCAACAGCGGATCCCCCTCGTCCAGCCGGCCGCGGAGTTCGTCGCCGTCGAAGGGGGGATCCAGCGGAGCCGGAGTCTCGTGAGGCTTGGGCTCGCTGATGAAGGCGGCGAACCAACGATCGACGTCCCGGTCTTCCCGGCCGAAGCGGCGTACCGAGCGGCGGACCCGCTCCAGTTCGTTGGCCTCCAGCCGGCCCGGATCCTCCCGGGGTTCCAGGTCCGGATCCTTGTAGCGGGCGGTGGGGTCGAGGGAACGCATCACGTTCTCGGCGTAGCCGGCGAGCAGACCCAGATCGTCGGGGGCGCGGAAGCCGATGGAGAAGGTCATGCAGCGATCCACCGCCGTGCCGTGGTGGGCCAGGCCCGGCGGCAGGTAGAGCATGTCCCCGGGTTCGAGCACCCACTCCTCGTCGGGGGCGAAGCGGGCAAGCACCCGTAGCTCGGTATCCGGCCGCAGCACCTCCTCCTCGACCGGCTCCCGCTCGACCTGCCAGCGGCGCTGGCCCAGACCCTGCAGCAGGAACACGTCGTACTGGTCGACGTGAGGTCCGACGCTGCCGCCGGGAGCGGCGTAGCT
>CAZBZH010000786.1:0-2237 GCA_964496265.1 uncultured Acidobacteriota bacterium
CTGGAGCCGCCGTCGGTGAACACGCCGTCGGCAGGGCCGTCGCTGTACTTGACCAGGACCTCGGCGCGGGTCAGCCCCTCCTCGCGGCCGGAGCCCCGGGACTTGCGCGCCCGGCCGGAGCCGCCGGAGCGACCTGCGGAACTAGCCTTGGATTTGCCCTTCGAGGGCGAGTGCTTGCGGCAGTACCGGGGCACCCATCCGGGATACTTATCGAGAGCTGCCTGGGGAACGTCGAAGGACTCCCCGCACACCTGACACTCGAACTTACCCATGGATCTCCCGCCCGAGGCGATCAGGCGATGCTCGCCAGGCCGAGTTCCTCGACGTGGCGGCGCAGGTACTCCTTGTAGCCGAACTGATGATCGATGACCTTGCCGTCCTTGATCTCGAGCACCCGGTCCGCCAGGGACTCGACGAACTCGACATCGTGGGAGGCGAAGATCAGCGTGCCCTGGTACTTCATCAGGGCGTTGTTCAGCGAGGTGATCGACTCCAGATCCAGGTGGTTGGTCGGTCCGTCGAGCACCATGCACTGGGGCTCCCGCAGCATCATCCGCGAGATCATGCAGCGCACCTTCTCGCCACCGGAGAGCACGTTGGCCTTCTTCAGGGTTTCCTCACCGGTAAACAGCATGCGACCGAGGAACCCGCGGACGAAGCCCTCTTCCTTCTCGTCGCTGTACTGGCGCAGCCAGTCGATCAGGTTGAGATCCACGTCGAACAGGTGGCCGTGATCCTTGGGCAGGTAGGCTCGCTTGACGGTGCTGCCCCAGCGGATCTGACCGGCATCGGGCTCCTGAGCCTCGCCGAGGATCTCGAGAAGGGCCGTGGTGGCCAGCGAGTTCTGGGAGACCACGGCGATGCGCTCACCCTGGGTCACCATCAGGCGGAAATCCTCGAAGACCTTCTCGCCTCCCGCCGAGGCGGCGAGACCCTCGATCTCGAGGACGCCCTTGCTGTGCAGCTTCTCCGGCGAGAAGACCACGTGGGGGTACTTGCGGTTCGAGGGGTTGAACTGCTCGACGTTGAGCTTGTCCAGCATCTTCTTGCGGGCGGTGGCCTGCTTGGACTTGGAAGCGTTGGCGCTGAAGCGGCGGATGAACTCCTTGAGTTCCTTGGCCTTCTCTTCGGCCTTGGCCTCGCTGGCCCGGCGGTGCTTGAGGGCCAGCTCGCTGGCGGCCTTCCAGAAGTCGTAGTTGCCGGTGTAGACCTGGATCTTCTTGAAGTCGATGTCGGCGGTGTGGGTGCAGACCCGGTTGAGGAAGTGTCGATCGTGGGAGACCACCACGACGGTGCTCTGGAAGCCGATCAGGAACTCTTCCAGCCAGAGGATCGAGTCGACGTCGAGATGGTTCGTCGGCTCGTCGAGCAGCAGGATGTCCGGCTCGCCGAAGACCGCCTGGGCCAGCAGCACCCGGACCCGGTCACTGTCATCCAGGTCCTTGATCAAGGTGCGGTGGCGATCGACCGGGATCCCCAGCCCGCAGAGCAACTCGCCCGCCTGGGATTCGGCTTCCCAGCCGTTGAGGTCGGCGAACTCGGTCTCCAGCTCGGCGGCGCGCACGCCGTCCTCGTCGCCGAAGTCCGGCTTCTGGTAGATCTCGTCCTTCTCGGTCATGACCTGGTAGAGCCGCTCGTGGCCCTTGAGCACCGCGGTCAAGGCGTCGTCATCGTTGTAGGCGAAGTGATCCTGCTTGAGCACGCTCATGCGCAGGCCCGGCGGCACGATCACCTTGCCGGAGGTCGAGTCGATCTCACCCGAGAGGATCTTGAGCAGGGTGGACTTGCCCGCGCCGTTGGCGCCGATCACGCCGTAGCAGTGTCCCGGGGTGAACTTGAGATTCACGTCCTCGAACAGGGTGCGCTTGCCGTAGCTGAGGGTCAGATTCTCGGTCGCGATCATCGGATGTCACCTTGGATTTTGCGGCCGTCGGACGCGGCCGTAGGTCGGAATTCGACCGGCCCAGGGTAGCGCGAATCGATCCGTAACGCCCGCGGCGGCCGCCCGACCAAGTCCGGGGCGCCTCTCGCCCCTTCAGCACAACTCTCACAAAATCAAAAACTTAGCCCCCACGCATGTCCCCTGCCGGCGGCGGACGTCGTCTTGCTCCCCCTGGCCCGGCTCGACCGGTTCCATCTCAACAGGAGGATTCATGCACCGCTACCCCGCCACCCACCCCAGCCGACGCCCCGGATGGCTCCTGGCCCTGGCGCTGATCGGCCTCGCGGCCACGGCC
>CAZBZH010000787.1:0-2229 GCA_964496265.1 uncultured Acidobacteriota bacterium
TGACCCAGCTTCATATGGACCCGGCGCCAGAAGCGCACCGCGATGCGCTGACCACCGAGATCGCCTCCCTCGAACAGGATCACCCTGATCGATTCCGCGACAGCTGGTTGCGCCTGCACCTGATCGCCACCGACCTGATCCAGGGACGGGAAGGCGCCGCGGAACAGGCGGCCGCCGAGGTCGCCGCGATGGATGCCAAGGCGGATGGCGCGGGGATGGCCGCCAACGCCTGCCAGCTCTTCGCCCGGGCGCGGCTACGCGGCGGTGCCGGTGAGGATGAAACCGCGGCGTATCTGAACGAGGCGCTGGAGCGTCACCGGGCGTTGATGCAGTCGGAAGCGCCGCTGTTCGACGAGCTGGAGCAGTTGATCGAGCAGGCGCGGCACCCGCAGATGGCCGCGAACTAGCTCGCGACCGTCGCTAGTTGCCTTGCTTCAGCCCCGCCGTCCAGTTCAGCACGTAGTCGTAGCGCACGGACATCTCGTCCAGCTCCGGTTCTCGCACGTAGACGAAGCGGCCGTCGGGCAGCTCCGAGATCTGGTGGAAACCAAAGTTGGAGTGCAGCCGCAGCTGCGGGCCGGAGAAGATCTCCCGCGGTTCGGCGAAGCGCACCTGGTCGCCGGTGAACACCGCCTCGGCGCTCATCAGGCCGTTGTCGTTGCTCATGAAGTAGATCCGCTTGCCGTCCAGGGACCAGGCGGGGTGACGACCACCCTCGCGGGTGACGCTGGTCGAGCGCACCCGGGCGTCGATGTTCTTCGCGTCGAAGGGGCGCACGAAGATCTGGGCCAGCCCGTTGATGTCGCTCATGTAGGCCAGCCACTTGCCGTCGGGCGATAGATCGGGCCCACCCTCGGACGCATCGGTCACCACCACGGGAACGGCGCTGCGCTCCTCGACGGGGAGTTCCAGATCGACCATGTAGATCCCGTCTCCGCCCGCCTCGCCGTCGGGGAGGTACTGGAACAGCAGATAGCGTTGATCCGGAGTCATGGTGAAGCCGCGCTGTGCCCCGCGTTTGTCCTCGATCGGCAGCACGAACTCCGGCTCGGCCCCTTCCTGTTCCAGCAGCGCCAGTTCGTAGTGATGCAGGCTCCAGAACACCACCGTTACGATGCGGCCGTCAGGCGCAAAGTCCTCGGCCACCGACACCGTATTGCCCATGCCGCCGTCCAGCGGACGCAGGGTGCCGCTGAGCAGGTCGACGATGTGGGCTCCCATGGGCTTGCCGCCCCGACCCTCGGCCTCGAGACCGACGGTGACCAGCAAGCGGGTGCCGTCGGGGGAGGGGCGGACGTTTCCGGTGAAGGTGCGCCGCATCGGCAGCAACGGCTCGATGGTGCCGTCCCGGGAGATGGCGACCAACCGCCGGCCCACCGACCATGAGCTGGCGCCGCGAGCGGCCAGCAGGTCCCCCTGGGGCGAAACCGCGAAGGCCATCGGCGAGGCGAGGTCGTCCATGACAGGCGTCGCCGGCCGGTAAGGGTCAGGGTTTCGGCATCGAAGGGAACGGTGAACAGGGTCTTCTGCTCGGTGTAGGCCAGGCGATCGGGCGCGACGGGGAAGGCGGACGCCGCCTGCTCGATCAAGCGGGTCGCGGTGATGGCCTCGGTGTCGAACACGTAGGTCATCAGACCGCCGGGGGAGTAGCAGGGCACCAGCCACTGCGCGTCGTTGAGGCGGGTCGGCATCCCCACGCCGTAGACCAGGTCCAGGCCTTCGAGCTGGCCCAACCGCTCGGTCGCGCCGCTGGCGATGGACAACGTGTACAGGGTGAGCGGGCCACCCGAGGCCAGCAGGACCGTGTCCTCATCCTTCCAGAGCATGAACTCCGGCTGGAAGTCGATGGGGGTCCTGGCGTTGCGCACCGTGACCACCGGACCGCCGTCGACCGACACCCGGCGGTACTCCTGGCGGGGGCTCGCCGGTCCCTTCCAGTGGAACAGTAGTTGGCGGCCGTCGGGCGAGAAGGTGACGAACTCCGCCTCGTCGGTGCCGTCGAGGCAACGGGTCGCGTCGGCTCGAAGGTCGCGCAGGCAGACTCGCGGCGGGGTATCGTCGTCGGCCTCGGGCGGGTAGCCGACGTAGGCGATCAGCCGCCGGTCGATCGGCGAGAAGGCGAACTGGCCGGAGTTGTCCGGGTCGCGGAGTTCGCCGAAGGGAATGCTGAGGTGGAGCGGTTCGGCGGCCTGGTCGGTGCCGGAGCTGCCGGTGTTGCCGCCGGCTCCC
>CAZBZH010000788.1:0-2229 GCA_964496265.1 uncultured Acidobacteriota bacterium
CCCGCGGGCTTGACCAGCACCAGCAGGTGCTCGTCCTCGTGGAGCACCTCCAGGTCGATCGATTCGGCGACCGGGTGTTCCGGCTCGTCCTCGGGGCGCTGAATCTCGATGGACATCCCCGGGCGCAGCGCCAGCCCCGGTTTGGACGGGGGCGCGCCGTCGACCTTGACCCGCCCCTGTTCCATCCAGCGCCGCAGGGTCGAGCGGGTGCAGCCCTCGAGTTGTTCGACCAGGAAGTGATCGAGGCGCTCGCCTTCCCGGTCGTCGGGTACCGAGAGGGTTACGAGCTCGGGGGTCATCCGGTCGCCTCGCGAGCCTGCTGCGTGCGCCCGCGAATCAGCATGAACAGACCGATGGCCACGCCGCTCAGGCCGAGAATCTGGGAGGTCGAGAGCAGGTCGCCGAAGAACAGCCCCCGCTCGGTATCGCCGCGCCAGATCTCGACGATCGAGCGGCCGATGCCGTAGAGGATCAGGTACCACCAGAAGACCGAACCCGCCGGCTTGAGGCCGCGGCGCCAGAGCAGGGTCAGCACGCCGGCCAGCAGCATGTCGTTGGCGAACTGCATCAGCTGGGTCGCCGCGACCGGGGTGTTGAGCGGCACGCCGGAGTACTGCTGGACCGCCGGATGGGTGAACACCACCGCCAGTGGATGGTCCGCCGCGACCGGTTTGCCGTGGCAGCAGCCGGCGAAGAAGCAGCCGAGGCGGCCGATCGCCTGGGCCATCACCAGCGGCGCCGCCATGGCGTCGGCCAGGACGAACAGCGGCAGCTTGTGTTTGCGGCTGTAGGCGATGAAGACCAGCGACCCGAGGATGATGCCGCCGATCAGCACTCCCGCCGAGCGCAGGGTGCCGAACAGGTTCCAGAAGATGTCGCCGGGGCTGCCGCTGAAGTAGGCCCGCCAGTCGAGGATGATCAGCAGCGCCTTGGCGCCGACGATGCCGCCGAGCAGCGCGTAGAAGCACAGGTTGAACAGGTGCTCCTCGGCGATGCCGAGCTTGCGCCCCCGGGCCATGAACCAGATCCAGGCCAGGACCGCCGAGAGGGCGAACATCAACCCGTAGAGCGGAAGCTGGAATTCGAACTCGCCGCCCCAGGGCAGGGGAATCGTGCCGAAATCGAAGTGGGGGAACATCGCTTCGAGTTTAACCCGCCGACTCGCCGCCTGCTTCCTGCTTGGGCTCGGGGCGGAAGACGTCGAGCAGCAGCAGCGTGACTCCGACGACGATGGCCGAATCGGCGATGTTGAAGGTCGGCCAGTGCACGGTGCCGAACTTCTCCATCAGCCAGGAGGCCAGGCCTTCGTGGGAGGCGTAGACGTCGAGGAAGTCGACCACCTCTCCGCGGACCAGACGGTCGATCACGTTGCCGGTGGCGCCGCCGAGGATCATCGCCAGGCCGAACAGGGTGCTGCGGTCGGGCTCGTCGGTCTTGGCCAGGAAGATGGCGATGGCGACGATGGCCAGCAGCGGCAGAGCGGTCAGCAGGATCGTGCGCCAGGGCTCGCCGGCGCTGCCGAGGAAGCCGAACAGGCCGCCGGGGTTGCGGGAGTAGGTCAGATTGAAGAAGCCCGCGATGATCTCGACCCGGCCCTTCCCCGGAAGGTAGGCGTGGGCCGCGACCTTGGACAACTGGTCCACCACCAGCACGATGATCGAGGCCAGAAAGTAGTAGCGGCGGTGCTTGAAGGCGGCCGCCAGGCCCGGCGCGGGCTGGGCCTCGTTAAGTTCCCTGTTCTTTGACACTTGGCTATTCCCCGGAAGGCCCGGTACTCTACCACACGCCATGATGATTCACGCCGACGCCCCGAGGGTCTACCTCGACCACAACGCCACCAGCCCCGTGCGGCCGGAGGTGCTGGAAACCATGCAGCGGGTCCTCGCCGGACCCGGCGGAAATCCCTCGTCGATGCACTCCGAGGGGCGGGCCGCCCGCAAGCAGATCGAGGACGCCCGGCTCCAGGTGGCCGGCCTCACCGGAGCGAAGCCCAGCGAGGTGGTCTTCACCAGCGGCGGTTCCGAGGCGATCTCGGCGGCGGTGCGCGGTGTCAGCGACCGGGCGCCCTCGGATCGGCGGCGGATCGTGATCTCGGCCACCGAGCACTCGGCGGTGCTGGAGGCGGCCAAGCATGCCTCCCGCCGGGGGATGCTGGTCGTTACGGTGCCCTGCGGACCCGACGGCCGGGTCGAGATCGAACGCTTCACGACCCAACTCTCCGGGGATGAC
>CAZBZH010000789.1:0-2229 GCA_964496265.1 uncultured Acidobacteriota bacterium
AGCCAGCGGCGGCCGATCCGTAGTTCGCTGAGACAGGTGAATGGGGACGACCGCATTCCTCAAAACGGCGACGCCGTGGTCGCGAGCCAGCAACCACGGCGCCACCTACTGGGGAGAATGTTCTCACCGCCGGCCACCCCCCGAGGGGCTTCACGCCGGTTCGTGAGGAGGATCTCGAACCGGCGCTTCGACGGTCGCGTCCCTTCGGGTCACAGCGAATCGGGGGGCGATCGCCTCACGTAACCCTCCGGGGACCGGATCCCCACCTCCTCGCCAGGCCCCGATAGCCGACGAGTCGGTGCGTCTCCGGCTGTCCACCACGCATCGAACCTTCTCCGCGACTCCTAGGAAGCCGCTTTTGTAGATAAAGGCGTCAACCGGCGATGGAACCGGCAGCGATCGGGCCGTTTTTCTCTCTATAATCGGCGTGTCCTTCGGGGCAGGGGGGATTTCGAGGGGTAATGAGCGGCAGCGACGAGGGGGCGCTGTACCTGGAGCTGATCTACAAGGAGCTTCGGGCGCTGGCGGCCCACTACATGCGCGGAGAACGGCAGGGGCACACCCTGCAGCCGACCGATCTGGTCCATGAGGCCTACCTCCGCCTGGCCCGCATCGACCGGGTCGAGTGGAAGGGCAAATCCCACTTCTTCGCCACGGCGGCCCGGCAGATGCGGCGGGTGCTGGTCGATCACGCCCGTCGCAAGGGCGCCCAGTGCCGGGAGGCCCAGCTGATCACCCTGAGCGAGGAGATCATGGCCCTGCCGGCCAGCGTCGACGTACTGGTGGTCGACTCGGCCCTGGATCGTCTCGCCGCCCGCAACAACCGTCAGGCCCAGGTCGCCGAGTTGCGCTTCTTCGCCGGGATGACCGAGATCGAGGTCGCCGAGGCTCTCGGCGTGTCGGAGCGGACCGTGCGCGGCGACTGGCGGGTCGCCCGGGCCTGGCTGGCCAAGGCGCTGACCGAGGGAGACGATGGCGACGGGTGATCACGACCGCGCCTGCGACCTGTTCCTGCGGGCGGTGGACCTGCCCGAAAACGAGTGCGAGGCCCTGCTCGACGCCGAGTGCGCCGGGGACGACGGACTGCGGGCGGAAGTGGAAGCCCTGATCGACGCCGACCGCAAGGCCCGGGACATGCCGGCGCTCAACCCGGGCACGGCGCCGGATCCCTCGGCAGCGGCACCTCAGCGCATCGGCCCCTACCGGATCGTCGAGGAGATCGGCTCCGGCGGCATGGGCGTGGTCTACCGGGCGGTGCGGGAAGAGGGGGTGCGCCTCCAGGTCGCGTTGAAGCTGATCAAGCTGGGGATGGATACCCGGCAGGTGATCGCCCGTTTCGAGGCGGAGCGCCAGGCGTTGGCGCTGATGAGCCACGGCAACATCGCCCGGGTGCTCGACGCCGGCTCCACCCCCGAGGGCCGTCCCTACTTCGTCATGGAGCACGTCGACGGCGTGCCCCTCGACGTCTACTGCGGCGAGCATCGCCTGGGGATCGACGATCGGCTGCGGCTCTTCATCGACATCTGCCTAGGCGTGCAGCACGCGCACCAGAAGGGGATCGTGCACCGAGACCTCAAGCCCTCCAACGTGTTGGTCTGCGAGCAGGACGGGAGGGGAGTGCCGAAGATCATCGACTTCGGCGTGGCCAAGGCCACCGAGGAGCCGCTCACCGAACGCTCGCTGCATACCCGGGTCGGCGCGATGATCGGTACGCCGGGCTACATGAGCCCCGAGCAGATCGCCGGCGCCGCCATCGATACCCGCAGCGACATCTACGCCCTGGGAGTGATGCTCTATCGCATGCTGACCGGCTCGCTGCCCTTCGGCGGCAGCGCCACGCCGGTGGCCGATGAGGAGCTGCGCCGGCGGATCCTGCAGGACACCCCTCCGCGTCCCAGCGAACGCCTCGGGCAGGGCGGGGAGCGGGAGCAGGCGTTGGCCGCCGAGGTGGGCCGGGGGATCGGGGAGCTCGCCCGGGAGCTGCGCGGGGACCTGGACTGGATCGTGTTCCAGGCCATGTCCCGGGAGCCGGAGCGCCGTTACGCCTCGGCCGAGGGGCTGGCCCGGGACATCTCTCGCTATCTGGACGGGGACCCGGTAGAGGCCCGGCCGCCGAGCCGCACCTATCGCTTCGGCAAGTTCCTGCGCAAGCATCGGGCAGGAGTCGGGCTGGGCGCGCTGGCGCTGACCTTGCTCGTCGCGGGGGGAGCCGCAGCCATCTGGGTCACG
>CAZBZH010000790.1:0-2225 GCA_964496265.1 uncultured Acidobacteriota bacterium
GAAACGAGCAACGTGGTGGATCGCCTTGGCGATCGTGGGGCTCTTACTTCCGGGAACGCTTTCGGCGACCACGCGAGACGTGGCCAACACCCAGGGCTTCTCCCTGGCGCTGCCGAATTCGGTGCTGAACGAGATCTCCGGAGGGCTCCTGACGACGCCCTACGACGAGCTCCAGCAACGGCCGTTCAACCTGCTGTTCGTCAACCTCGACCGCAACATCAACCTGAGCCCGTGGAACGGCCAGGAGGGTGACCATCGGCGTTACGTCAATGCCCTGATCGGCAACAACGGCAACGTCAACGTGCGCGGCGACTCCGACGTTTGGCAGGGCGCGTTCATCCAGCGTCAGACCGAAGATCTGACCTGGGGCGCCACCGTGGCCTACTTCGCCGACGAGATCGGTGATTCACGCAACATTCCCGGCGTCGAGACCTTCAACGACACCGACGACCTCAACGGCTTCGACATCCGCGGCGCCGCCGCCTACCGGCTGAGCGACTCGATGGTCCTCGGCGGCGGCATCACCATCTGGGACCGCAGCGTCGAGGAGACCGAGCGGACCTTCCAGGTCGGCGCCGGCGGCTTCTTCGGTGCGGACACCGAGGAGACCAGCGGCATCGCCATCGACGGCGGCGTGCGCAAGTTCATCGACGACTACCGCAGCTGGGAAGCCCTGCTGACCTACAGCTTCGGCGACATCGAGGCGGACGAGTTCAGCTCGACCATCGATGCCACCGGCGCGACCACCGATCGCCTGGTGGTGCAGAACCTGGACATCGGCACCCAGACCATCGCCCTGCGCGGTGGCTACAACCGCCTGTTCGACAACGAAAAGGGTGAGGTCCAGTTCCAGGCCGGCTACACCATGGCCGAGAAGAGCCTGGACAACAGCGACCTGGCCTTCTCCGAGAGCGGCGGCGTGGTCACCCCGTCGCTGACCCTGCTCGGCGAGAGCCCGGTCAGCACCGACACCCTGTGGGGCCGGGCCTCGACGATCTTCCTCCAGGGCCCCACCGAGATCCTGCTCGGCGCCGGCCTCTCTCTGATCGGCACCGACGGCTCGACCCGGGTCGACTCGGGCGGCGTGATCGAGGTCAACGAGGCGATCGACGACTCTCAGACCCTGCTGGATCTGATCGTCGTCTTCCGCCAGCCCCTGTGGAGCGAGCGCATCTCGCTCGTTGCCAGCGCCCAGGGCAACTATGTCGACTGGGAGACCTCGGACATCATCGACGGCAGCGACGCCACCTCCTCGGCGACGACCACCACGACCCGCTACGCCATCGGTATCGAGGGGGTGTACTCGCACATCACCTTCGATCTGGCCTGGCTGTTCGGGGAGACCGCCTCGGCGGCCAACCGCCAGGTGATCGACTTCGACCGGATCGTGCTGTCGGCGACCATGGGCTGGTAGTCCGACACAACCCGCGAAAACCCCACCGGCAGGGAGCCTCGGCGGCTTCCTGCCGGTTTTTTGTTGCCCCGCCGCTTGTTCCTCCTGCCCGGCCTGTGGTACATCTTTCGGCGTCTTATGCACGCTGCCCTTGTCCAGTAAAGACGTTTCCCCTGGCGCCGGTCAGGGCTCCCGCCGTGCCGGCGGAGTCCCGGCTCCACGCGACACGTCTATCTCAACGTTCTCCCCATCCAGGACTCTGCCTGCGCGACGCACCCGGTGTGCGCGGCGGCAGCACGGATACGCCTCGCCCATCGGCGGGTCGAGTCGCCCGGTCATGACGGAGTTCCCTTGCACGGGCCCGGCCCCGCGACGCCTCCCAGGCGGCGGCGCCCCGGCCTCGGAGACAGGACGTTGACCCTGGAAAACAGATTGGAAGACTGGGGCTACAGCCCCGAACGCAAGCAGCAATTCGCTGAACTGAATCAGGACGGCTGGATGCCGGCCCGGGTGGTGCGGGCCGCCGGCCGCGAGTTTCACATCCGCAGCACCGAGGGAGAGTGGCTGGCCGAGCCCAGCGGCGCGCTGTGGCGGGATGCCACCGCGGGGGGCGCCCGACCTCGACCTCGAACAGCTCGATCATCTCGTCGGTGGGCGACTGGGTCGCCGTCGAGCCGCGGCCCGGCAACGACCGGGCGCGGATCCACCTGGTCCTCCCCCGCCGCAGCAAGATCTCCCGGCGCGCTCCGGGACACGAGGTGGTCGAGCAGGTCATCGCCGCTAACCTGGACACGGTGCTGATCGTCAGCGCGTTGGATCACGACTTCAACCT
>CAZBZH010000791.1:0-2222 GCA_964496265.1 uncultured Acidobacteriota bacterium
TAGGCACAGCAGGTTGGCGCCGAACCAGAGGCCGATGTCCTCGGGCTGCGGGAGGGTGAACGAGGGAGTGCGGTGGCGGTCGCCCCAGCGCTGCAGCCGGCCGAGGACGGTAGCCGCCGGCGGTGTGAAGTCCCCGCCGGTCGCATCGAAGGAAAGAGCTGCGAGTTGCCGGCCACCTCGCACGACGAGGGTGTTCCCGACGATCGCCGGCGGCGTCCAGGATAGGCTCCCCGGGAAGACGCTCAGCCGGGAGCGCTCACGGTACGCCTCGGGCGTGGCTTCCAGCACGACCAGCACGCTTTGTTCCGTCATCACGAACAGGTGGGCGCCGTCGCTGATTACCGAAGCGCCCTGGATCTTCGTGGTCGACCAGCGCTCCTCCCCGCTGGACAGGTCGACGCACTTGAACTCCCCCTTGGTCGGTCCGTTGAACGAGGTCTGGGGGTCGTGAATGTCGAAGCCGTAGATGAAGCCGTCGACGATGACGCTGGAGAAAAGATCGTTGGAAAGGACCGGTGATTCCCAGACCGTGTCGCTGGGAGTGCCGGAGACCGGGTCGAGACGCAAGACGCTGGAGCCGTGACGCAGGGCCAGGGGAATCAGCAGAAACGGTTCCTCGTAGGGGAGCCAGGCGGGGTGCGGGTTGTAGCTGTCGCGCAAGGGGTGGCGCCATAGCTCCCGCCCGGTCTCGGGCTCGACGGCCACTACCGCTTCGGCCATCGAGCTTACGATCTGAGCTCGGCCTCCGACCTGGATCCGCATGCTGCCGGTGTATCCGGCTTCATCGTTTCCGGTGGACCAACGGGTCGCCCCCGTCTCGAGATCGAAGGCGACGATGCCCGCAGACGGACCCCCGACCGGGAGCACCACCAGGTCCTGGTGAATCAACGGGCTCGCGGCGTAGCCGAAGTTCGTGCCCTGACCGTTGAACTCCTCCTTGGCATCGCGCTGCCAGAGGATCTCTCCCGAGGCGGCGTCGGCGCAGCCGACGCTTCCATGGCAGCCGGCGAAGCACACGCGTCCCTCACTCAGCGTCGGGCTGGCGTAGGGCCCCGGCCAGGGCCCCGTCGCGTCCCACGGATCCTCGTAGCGGGTGCGCCACAGTTCGGATCCGTCGTCGAGGCTGAGCGCAACCAGGTACTGACCCGAGGAGTCCTGGAACTGTGTGTAGAGGACCCTCTCGGCGATGGCGACGCCGGAATAGCCCTGTCCCAGTTCGATCGACCACAGAAAGCCGGGGGGGCGCTCGCTCACCTCGAGTGGGGCTCCGAACGCATGACCGTCCTGGGCCGGGCCGCGAACGTGAGGCCACTCCTGGGCGCTGAGCAGGCTCGACGCGAGCGCCGGCAGCAGGAGGAGCAACAGAAGGCCTCCGGTCATCCTGAGATTGGAGGACATGCGGGCCATCGTACCGGGTCCGGTCACCACGGAAGTGCCGTTCGCCGGAAGCCCATTGTTTTCAGCGCCTTGAGTGCTGCGGTGGCCCGTCCAGGCCGGCCGAGCACTGTTTGCCGTCCCGCAGCTTGCTTTCCCCGCCAGGACCATTACTTATTTACCCGGGTGCTGTTGCGCCCAGGCAGGGGTCTGATCGGCTGAAATAGGTGGAGATACCGGGGATGAACGGGGGGGAACCCGTGCATCCGGATGTCCCAACGCGCGCCCAGTAACGAGTCCTCCCGGCCGCATCTGCTGACGGTCTCGGTCGAGGACTATTTTCACGCCGGCTCGATGCACGGCGCGGTGCGTCCCCGGCACTGGGAACGCTTCGAGTCCCGGGTCGACCGCAGCGTGGACGAAGTGCTGGAACTCCTGGCGCGCCACGACACCTCGGCCACGTTCTTCATCCTCGGCTGCATCGCCGACAAGAACCCCGCGCTGGTGCGCCGGGTGGTCGACGCGGGGCACGAGGTCGCCGCCTCGGCCTACTGGCCCAGCGACGCGTCGCTGATGGTCCCCGACGAGTTTCGCGAGGACGTGGTGCGCAGCCGCGCGGCGCTGGAAGCCGCGGCGGGCCGCCAGGTCTTCGGCCACCGGCTGGCCCGCAGCTGGATGCGCCCCGAGCAGTTGTGGATCCTCGACGTACTGATCGAGGAGGGCTTCCGTTACGACTCCAGCATCAACCCGGTGCTGCGTCACTTCGCCGATGAGCCCCGGCGTCATGAGTTGCACCGCCATACCCACTCCGAGGGTGCCGGTGAGCTGTGGGTCGCGCCGATCTCGAC
>CAZBZH010000792.1:0-2221 GCA_964496265.1 uncultured Acidobacteriota bacterium
ATCCGCGCGACCAACTCGCTCCCCCGAACCGGCGGCGCCACGATCCGGGAGATCACCCGCCGCTCCAGCGCGTCCGTCCGGTTGACCTGGTTGCCCACCAGCACCAGCCGTCGCTCGGGCGCCACCCGCTTGAACTCCAGCTCCAGTTCCTCCGCCCGCAGCCGGTCGAAGGGCAGGACCCAGTCGTCAGACAGCTTCAGGCCCGCCTTCGCGCAGGCCTGCTCGCACTCGGTGAACTGGGCTTCCAGGTGTTCGATCGCCGACCGTTCTCCGATCGGCCAGTGCGCGGCGGAATGGTTGGCCAGGGTCCAGCCGGCGTCGGCCAACGAGCGCAATCCGTCGACGGTGTCGAAGATGCGGAACGCATCCAGCCGCGCCTCCTCGGGTAGGTGCTTGCGGTAGGCCTTCTCCACCGCGTCGCGCAGCTCGGGAGTGAACGCGTCCATGGTGGTGTCCTTGACCGACGCGCCCGGGTCGACGCCCAGCTTGCGCATCCGCGAACGGAGAAAGCGCAGCCCGTCCGCCGCGGCCAGCCTGCCCAGCTGGCAGCGCCAGTACATCTCCTGGCGCAGGGCGAAGCGGCTGCAGACCGAGACCGTCGCCGTCAGCTCCCGCCGCGCCAGGGCCGGCGCCGCGTAGCGCCGTACGCCCGCGTATCCGTCGTCGAACCAGAGGCTGATCAACGTCTCGTTGGCCGCTCCGGACGCGCGCCCAGAACCGCCCCCAGGACCGCCTGCCGAACCGCCTGCCGAGCCCTCTTCAGAATCGTCCGCAGAACCGTCCGCCGACCCACTCTTGCAAATGCCGAGTCGCTCCATCGCCTCCGCCGGCGAACACAGCCGCCCCGCATCCTCCAGCGCCTTGAGCTGATCCTCGAACACATCCGGCGGCACCGTCATGCCGCCGATGCCCCGCAGCTCCGGAGACTCCTCCCACGACACGTCGTGGTACAGCAGCACGTACCAGCCGGGTTTCAGCATCAGAATTGCGCCAGCCGGCGCAGCTCGTCCTCGAGCCAGCCGTTTTCGAAATCCCGAGCGGTGCGCACCAGGGCGCGGGGATCGAGATCCCGGGAGAGATAGGTACGTCCCCGGTCGGTGGGTTGCTCGGCGACCAGGGTTTCTCCGCGATCGATCAGCTCCTGCACCACCTCGAGCATCAGTTCGTTGCCCACCGCGGTGACCCGGGCGAAGATCGACTCCGGCGTGTCGTCGGGCGTCAGGCTAGGGTGGGCGCGGCGCAGGATCTTCCCCGAGTCCGCTCCGGTGGCTGAAAGGTGGACGGTGTTGCCCACGTACTCCAGCTGCCGGTGATGCAGCGCCTGGTCGATGGTGTTGGTGCCGCGGTACTCGGGGCTCCAGCCGGCGTGTTGGTTGATCACGGCGCCCCGGGCGGTGCCCAGCAGCGGTTTGCGATAGAGCGGCCCGCCGAAGGTCAGCAACAGCCAGGGCGACAGTTCGCCGACGGTCTCGACGAACGTCGGATCGTTGGGGTCGGCCACATCTACCGGCCGCAGATGGGTCGCCGCCGACAGCCGTATGACCTCATCCCCGAACATCTGCTTCTCGACGTCGACCTGGCGCCGCGCCCGCTCGCGCAGGATGCGCCGGGTCGCCAGTTTGTGGCGCAGCATCGCGGGCATGCGTTCGGCGGTGGCCCGCAGCCCCCGGTCGCGAATGTGGGCGCGAAGGAAACGCAGACCGCGTACCCCGACCGAATCGCTCGCGGCGCCCGCAAATCCACCCGGCCCCGCCGTCGATCCGCCGCCGGGCGACTCGCCGCCCGCGCCACCGCCACCCGGCTTGTAGCGATACCAGGCGATCACCTGGGGGCCGAAGGTCTCGATCACCCGCAGCGCGAAGCGGTCGTGACGCAGCGCCGCCCCGGTCAGCACGACCAGGGTCCTGGGTTCGCCGCCGGGGACGACCCAGCGCTCAAGCGGCAGTTCAGTGGGTCGCACCGGTATTCACTCCCAACCGGCGCATGCCGCGGGGTAGCCAGCTCGCCGCCCAGTAGAGCGGGTCGGAGCCGCTGGAGATGCCGTGGCGCCGGGCCTGGGCCAGCGCCTCGCGACAGGCGGCGCCGCCGCCGTGAGCCAGTTCGGCCCAGGCCAGGTCGTGCCACAACCGGCCGACTCGCTGCTGCCATTCCTCCTCGCTGAACCCCGAGCGGGTCGCGACCTCGCCGTATTCATCCAGCACCCGCAGTCCGCAACGGGCCA
>CAZBZH010000793.1:0-2218 GCA_964496265.1 uncultured Acidobacteriota bacterium
CCTGGGTATCCTCGCCGATTACGCCGGCACCCGCGGCGAACCCTTCGCCGGCTACCGCCTGACCCGCTTCGACGGCACGCCGGTTCGGGTCAGCGGCAACGGCGTGCAGCGGGACCGTACTCGCGGGAACCGCCGCAACCGCAGCGACCGCAGCATGAGGCCGCGGGAGCGCGGATAGCGTTCGAAACCCACCGACTACCGAGACGAGAAAAGGGGCCGCGCGGTCAACGCGCGGCCCCTTCTTTTATCGGCTCTTTTTGTCGGCTCTCGGCTGTGCCGCTACTCGTTGCGGTAGGTCACATTGAACAGCGCCCGGCGGCCGAGAATGTCGCCGCCGAAGGCCTCGTAGTGATCGCTATCGAACAGGTTGGCCACCGCCACACCCACCGACCAGTGCTGATCGATGTGGTAGTTGGCGTTGAGGTCGAAGGTCTCGTAGGCCTCGACCGGACCCTGGAAGGGACCGACCACCCAGCGGAACTCGTCGCTCCAGCGGCCGCTGAACGAGATGTCGAACTCGTCGCTGGTGAAGGAGATTCCCGCCGAGGCCTTGTGCTCCGGCGTGTTCGGCTGGAGCTGCTCGGAGAAGTCGAGGGTCGAATCCAGGTCAAAGTCGAACCAGGAATAGTTGACCGTCGCGTTCCAGTGATCGTTGAAGTAGATGTTGACCCCGAGGTCGGCACCGGTGGTATCGACCGAACCGAAGTTCTTGTAGGAGCGTCCGACGAAGAAGGGCGAGCCGTCCAGGTTGTTGCTCAGGATCGCCAGCAGCGTCGGAGGCAGGTTGGCCTGGAGCGCGCCGAGCAGCGCCGCCTGGCCTCCCGCGGACAATTCCGACGGCGGCGTGTAGGCGCCGAAGTTCGGGTTGGTCACGTTGCCCGACGAATCGAACTGCGGGATCAGGTCGGTGATGAAGTTCTCGTTGTCACTCTGGTAGACGTCGAAGGTCAGGAACACCTTGCCGCCGAAGATGCCGGAGTAGCCGATCTCGGCGGTGGCGATGTCCTCGAGATCCAGGCTCTCGTTACCCACGGCCAGCACCCGGGTCGGGTTGCCGAAGCCGCAGTCGACCCCTTCGCCGGTGCAGATCGCTTCCAACGCGCTGAGGTCGACCGGTGCGGCGACATCCGCCTGCAGGAAGAACTCGGAGTAGTTCGCCACCTGGAACGCCTCGTTGTAGGTCAGGCGAATCGTGTGGTTTTCCGACGGGGTGAAGACCAGCGCCGCCTTGGGCGAAACCCGGTCCTCGTGGAGCGAGCTGGTGTCGAAGCGGCCGGCGACGACCAGCTTGAACGCGTCGCTGAACTTCCAGTCGAACTGGGAGTAGGCGCCGGTGAAGTCCGCCTCGACCGGAGCGAACACGAGGGACTGGCGGCCGGTCAGCGGATCGAGGGTGTCGATCTCTTCTTCCTCGTGGAAGGCGCCGATGACGAAGCGTCCGCGGTCCCCGCCGAAGTCGAAGCTCTTCTGGGCCTCGAGGCGCTCGTTGTTGGTATCGAGCACCAGATTCAACCCGGAGCTGAGCGAGCGCTGCATCGGGGCATCGCGCTTGTTCACGCTGGCCAGGATGTTGTAGCTGTCGCCGGTGTAGTTGACCCGGGCCCAGGTACGCTGCACGTCGAGCAGCTGCACGCGGCCGATGCCGCTCTGGAACAGCGGACCGGACAGGTCGGCCAGGCCACCCTCGAAGGTCAGCACGTCACCGTTGTTGAAGTAGTGATCGAACCGCATGCTGCCGAAGAAGATCTCGTTATCGTTGCGCTGCAGCGGCAACACTTCCTGGGGCAGGCAATCGGTGATCTGGGTCATGGTGCAGGGCACCGAGTACTCGGCGGCACCGTTGCGCGAGCGGGAGAAGTCGTTGGAGTTGCGCTGGCCGCCGGTAACCTTGAAGTACCAGCGCTCGTTGATCTTGCCGGCGAAGCGCAGGTCCGCGTTCTCGGTGTCGAGATCACCGCCGGTCAGGCGCACCGTCAGCCCCTGGCTGTAGCGCGGCGCCTTGGTGGTGATGTTGAGCACACCGCTCGACGCGTTGGAACCGTAGAGCGCGGCGCTCGGGCCGCGGACCAGTTCCAGGTTGGCCAGATCATCCAGCGGGAAGGACACCGCCGCCCACTCCTGGGCGCCGAGGAAGGGCACCGAGGGGTCCCGGCCGTCGATCAACGTGGCCACGCGGCGGTTCAACGAACTGTTGAATCCGCGGGTGTTGAAGTTGTAG
>CAZBZH010000794.1:0-2214 GCA_964496265.1 uncultured Acidobacteriota bacterium
CCCCGAGAGCGGGCGGGCCGAGGTGAAGCTCGCGTCGCCGGTGATCACCACCAGGGACATCCCCGGCAGGCTGTCGGGCAGGTCGGCCGCCGAGGCGGCGCGGATGTCCGCCATGGCGATCAGTTCCTGCTGAGACACGCCGAAGACCGCGGAGATCTCCGAGTTGTAGTCCGCCACCGTGCTCTGGGTGATCGCGGCCTTGATCTCGCCGCTGCGCGACGGGCTTCCGGTACTGTTGGGGTAGGCGATGCCGATGTTGCCGTCAGAGAAGATCCGGGTGTTGCTTGCGGTGCTGACCGCGTCCCCCCGGTCCGCGTTGATCGCCGCGTTGGCCGGAGGCACCAGGGTCAGTCGTTGAATCTCGGTGCGGGCCTCGACCTGGGTCAGGATCTTGTTCGGTGACTCGTTGTAGGCCTTGCTGTCGTCGTGTTGGATGTACACGTAGCCGTGGGAGGTGAGCTCCCAGACCGATCCGGCGTTGTCCTTGCCTCGCTGTTGACTGACGTCGGCGACCTCGGAGACGCGGACTTCATAGCGTCCCCAGACGTTCCCCAGGTCGCTGATCTCGTACTGGCGCACCAGACCTACCGAGGCGTCGTCGGTCTCGTTGACCGGAGGGCTGACGCTGGCATCGAGGACCGGCGCGAAGGTGTCCACCGGCTGCACCGTCTGACGCCGGAACCAGGACAGGGTGTCCACCAGGCCGGCCTGGGCCGCGTTGGTGGTCTGGCCTTCATAGGCCAGCTGCTGGCTGATCGACTGTTTGGCCGACTGCAGGAAGACGAAACTGACCGCGATCAGCCCGAACATCGTGGCCATCACCAGGATGGCGAGCAGCATGCCCGCCCCCCGCTCACCGTGGCGCGGCTCGCGCCCACCGTTCGCGGGTGTTTGTTTTGTCGTCAGTGTGTATTTGTTACGCGCGTGCAGCATATGTGATTCTTAATATTATGGGTGTGCGCTCCAGCGGCCACCGCAGGTTTCGTGCTCTGCCCGCCAGGCTTATCGGCCGTTCTCGGCCTCGCTGGAATTCATTAAAAAATTAAAGTCCGGGCAGGTTTTCGCGGGATCGGCGAGGGTCGGAGACGGGGCCCCATCGGCGGAATCCGGGGCGTTTCGACGCTGTCCGGCCCCCGACCGTGGCCGGTCAGCGGTCCAGGCGCAGGTCGCGGAGGGAGGAGTCCTCGTCGAACTTCAGCCGGATCGACAGGTACGCGCCTTCCCGGCTCTGGTCCAGGCCGGGGAAATCCGGGTCGTCCAGGCCGGCGAAGTTGTAGCCGCCGGTGATCCACAGATTGCGCAGGGCCAGGTAGCTCAACTCCACCCCGGCGCCGTGGGAGACCACGTCGGTCTGCGCCTGGGTGAAGCGCCGCAGGCTCCAACCGGCGGCCCAGCGATCGTGAAGCTGGGCGGTGTGGTGCAGCGAGAGCAGGTGGGTCCAGGTCGCGGGCAGACCGATTTCCCGGTCCCCCTCGACCTGCCGCCCGATCAGGGTGACCGCCATCCGCTGCTTGTTGTTCAACCGCGCGCCGCCGGCGAAGGACAGGGTGTAGCTGTCCCGGTCGACGATGCCGGCGCCGCGGCCGGGGTCGGTGCCGAGTCCGGGCACACCGCCGTTGGCCGGGGTGTCGAAGGCGCTGCCCCCCGGATCCGACGGGGCGCCGCCGCCGGTGACTCCGCCGTTGCCTGCCGCGGAGCCGCTGCCGGTCGAGTGCTCCAGGCGCATCAGGAAGCGGAAGCGATCCTGCTGGGGGCGGAACGCCACGCCGAACAGCCCCTCGGCGCGGTAGGCCCGCTCACCCTCTTCCGGGTCGGTGACGAACACACGCTCCCGCAGGAACAGGGTCCAGGCCTCACCGGGACGAATCGCCCCGGCGCCGGTCAGCAGGTGCCGGTCGTCGCGGGTGCCGTGACGCAGTTCATAGCGGGTCGAGAACAACGAGCTGCCCGCCCGGTACTCGTAGCCGCCGGCCACGGTGGTGTAGTCCTCGAGATCCACACCGTCGACGGTGTCCAACCGGGCGAGAGAGAAACGCAGGGCGCTGCGCGACGACACCGGCAGCAGCGTCTCCACCCCGGTGGTCGAACGCAGGGCGTAGCCGTCCACCGCGTCCTCGAGGCTGTACTGGTTGAGCGCCCGGGTGTGGTTACCCAGCCGGCTCTCGATGCCGAGCACCGTGCGGTCCCGCTCGGGACCGTCGCCGGATTCGATCT
>CAZBZH010000795.1:0-2211 GCA_964496265.1 uncultured Acidobacteriota bacterium
TCTCCGAGCCCGACGGCGAGCCGGTGGGCAAACGGTTGGAGTTCCTGCTCCAGGAGATCCACCGGGAGACCAACACGATCAACAGCAAGGCGGCCGATCTGGAATTGAGCCGCCACGCCCTGGATCTGAAGCTCGAGACCGAGAAGGTCCGGGAGCAGATCCTCAACCTGGAGTAGCGTTGGGCACGTCGCGAGCGGGAGCGATGTTCGTGATGTCCGGCCCCTCGGGGAGCGGCAAGTCGACCCTTGCCCGCCGCCTGCTGGAGTCGATCCCCGGCCTCTCCTTCTCGGTGTCCTTCACCACCCGCGCACGGCGCGAGGGCGAAAAGGACGCCGTCGACTATCACTTCGTCGATGACGCGACCTTCGACCGCATGGTCGACGAGGGAGCGTTCCTCGAGTGGGCCCGGGTCCACGACCGGCGCTACGGTACCGGCCGCGACGTGACCCGCGAGGCCTTGAACGAGGTGGACCTCCTGCTGGACGTGGACGTGCAGGGGGCGGAGCAGATCCGGGAGGCGGATGTCGACATGGTGTCGATCTTCATCCTCCCGCCGGACTACGAGACCCTGGAACAGCGGCTGCGCGGCCGTCAGAGCGAGGCCGCGGCCCAGCTCGAGGGGCGGCTTGCCGTGGCGCGCCAGGAACTCGAGGAATACCGGCACTACGACTATCTGGTGATCAACGATGACCTGGGCCGGGCGTTCGTCGAAATCGACGCGATCGTCCGGGCGGAGCGCCGCCGTCGCGAACGATGCGCCGGTGACGCCGAGCGGGTGTTGGGAACCCTCCCGCGCTGACCGGGTCGATCGCGCTACAATTCAAGGGTATTCGGGGCAGAGGAGAACGCGATGTACAAGCTACCTGAGGACCTGGAGAGCAAGTACGCCTTCGTCACGCTGGCGTCCAAGCGCGCCGAGCAGTTGCAGGCGGGTGCTCGTCCGCGGACGGAAGATCCGGCGCGGAAGTTCACGGTGATCGCCCAGGAAGAGGTCGCTCGCGGCCTGGTCGAGAAGCTCGATCCCGAGGTCGAGGCCGAGGCGATCGAGGCCTACGACGACGAGGAAGGCGAGGACTAGCGTGCGCATCGCCCTCGGCGTCAGCGGCGGCATCGCGGCCTACAAGGCCTGCGAGGTGGTCCGCGGCCTGTTCAAGGCCGGCGCCGAGGTGCAGGTGGTGATGACCCGCAACGCCGAGCGGTTCATCACCCCGCTCACGCTTCAGACCCTTTCGGGGCGCCGGGTGCTGACCGATGACTGGGACGACCCCGACGCGGTCGTCCAGCACATCGAGCTCTCCCGGGAGATCGACGCCCTGGTGGTGGCGCCGGCGACGGCCAACGTGCTGGCCAAGTTCGCCCGGGGTGTCGCCGACGACTTCCTCTCCACCTTCTATATCTCGGTCACCGCGCCGGTGGTCGTCGCTCCGGCGATGAACACCCGCATGCTGGTGCACCCGTCGACCCGGGAAAACCTCGCCGCCCTCGAGCGCCGCGGGGTCAAGATCGTGCCCCCCGGCTCCGGCTGGTTGGCCGAACGGGAGACCGGCGCCGGCCGTCTCGCCGAACCGGACGCCATCGTCGAGGCCGCCCTGGCGGCGGCCCGCCGCAGCAGCGCCCTCGAGGGGCGCACGCTGATGGTCACCGCCGGTCCGACCCGTGAGGCGATCGATCCGGTACGCTTCGTCTCCAACCGTTCGTCGGGCAAGATGGGCTACGCCCTGGCCGAGGCGGCCCAGCGCCGCGGCGCCCGGGTGATCCTGGTCAGCGGTCCGGTCGACCTGCCGCCCCCGTTCGGGGTCGACGTGGTCCGGGTCGAGAGCGCCGTCGAGATGCAGCAGGCGGTGGAGCGCCACCGGCCCGAGGTGGACACGGTATTCATGGCGGCGGCGGTCGGCGACTACGCGCCGGTAGCCGCGCCGAGCAAGCTGAAGAAGACCGGCGGTCCGCTGGAACTGCGCCTGGAGGAGGGGCCGGACATCCTCGCCGGTCTCGGCGCCGCCAAGGGCGATCTGTTGCTGGTCGGCTTCGCCGCCGAGACCGACGACGTGCTGGCCTACGGCCAGTCCAAGCTCGAGCGCAAGAACCTGGACTACATCGTGGTCAACGATGTCTCCCGCTCCGACATCGGTTTCGACGCCGACGACAACGATGTCGGAGCGGGAGACATCGGTGACGACGCGGTGGCCGAAGCGCGGGCGCAGAAAGCTGGAG
>CAZBZH010000796.1:0-2210 GCA_964496265.1 uncultured Acidobacteriota bacterium
GGCATTTGAACGGTCTCGTGTGAAGGCACTGCCTACAGTCACCCCTAGGTTTAAAGCGAACGCGTGAGTATAATGGTGCCTACCGTCCGTGCAAGCAAGATTTATGAGAATCTGGGTCTATTTGCCGGAATCTGCGCAAAATTGGTATCCCGCTTGCTAGCAGGAGGCAGGCTCTCAGGATGAGTGAACGGAAGACGGTTCTTATCGGGCGATGGGTTGGTGTCGATTATGGGACCAAACGCATCGGGCTGGCCCTCGGAGACGCCGAAACCGGTATCGGAAACCCGACCGAGACGCTCGAGGCGACGGGCACGCCCGCCGGCGACGCAAAGGTGGTATTGCAATGGGCGGCGGAACAGGATGCCACCCGCTTCGTGGTGGGTCTCCCGCTCAACATGGACGGCACCACCGGTCCGCAGGCCAAGTTGACCGAAGCGTTCGGGCGGGCTCTGACCGAAGTGGGCGCCCGCCAGGTGGAATACTGGGACGAACGCCTGAGCAGTTACCAGGCCGACCAGTACCTCAAGGAAGGCGGCGTCCACTGGAGCCAACGCAAAGGCCTGCGCGACGCGGTGGCGGCGAATGTGATTTTGATGGCGTTTTTTGGGTCGCTGCGGGGCCCAGGGAGCGAGGGAGCAAGGGAGCGAGGGAGCTAGGGAGCGAGGGAGCTAGGGAGCTAGGGAGCTAGGGAGCTAGGCTTCAGCCATTGCCTGCTTACCCAGCCTGCGAATCAGCGGCTCACCGCGCACGGCGGCGGCGCCCGCTGCGGAGTTTTGCGCATCGAACTCCCTTGGCGAGCGGTCGCCCGAGCGACGCTCTCTTCACAACAAGCCGAGACCGCCTGCGCAACGGCTTGGAGAGCGACGCGCCCCCTGGAATACCGCACGTAACAACCCACCGATTTCCAGATCCCTTCTCGCTCCCTCGCTCCCTTGCTCCCTCACTCCCTTTCCTGCGGTATACTCGCTACAGGTTCGCATCGCTTCAGCGCAAGGAGAGCGACTTGGCGGTTGAGTGGAAGATGCCTCGGCGGAGTGAACGCTGCCTGGGTTGCGAAACGGAATTCGCGGTGGGCGACGTGATTCACGTCAGCCTGATGGAACATACCGAGGGCTTTGAACGACTTGATCATTGCCCGGAGTGCACCCAACCGGATCACCCGCACCTGGTAGGAACCTGGCTGACACGGCGACCGGAACCCAACTCCAAGAAGACCACCCAGCCGTTCGACAAGGAAGCCTTGCTGGGCTTCTTCGAACGACTCTCCGATCCGCAGACACCTGCGCAAGTACAGTTCCGCTTCGTACTGGCCCTGTTCCTGTGGCGCAAGAAAGCACTCGAGTTCGAATCGAGCCGCCCGGCCGAGACCGGTGAGGTGTGGATCTTCGCGCAGGGCGAACGCAAACTCGAGATCGCCTGCCCGGACCTGGACGAGGCCGAAGTCGAGCGCCTGAGCCTGCAACTCGAAGACCTAATGCTGTCGGGGATCCCCACCGCAGACCCCGTCGCAGAAGAGGAAGAAGAAGCAACTGCCGCGCCCGTCGCGCAGGAGGAATCCGCCGATGCGTAACGGCGTCTTATTCGTAGCCATTGCGTTGTTGGCGCTGACCGGTTGTGACGGCCCGAAGGCGAAGCACCGACTGGAGTACGTCGCCCCGCGCGATGCCCAGCAAGCGCTCGCCGCGTTGAACCGGAACATGGAAGGCATCCAGGGCGCCATTACCGCGCCGGCCACCGTCAGCGTGCAGTTCCGGGACAACCAGGGCAAGAACCGGAGCATGAACGGCTATGACGCCACGTTGATCTTCGGGCGCCCGCGGTGCCTGTATCTGAACATCAAGCACCCGTTGGCCGGTTCGATTGCCAAGCTCGGCACGAACGACGATCGCTACTGGCTGCTGGTTGATTTTGAAGACAATCGCAATCTGTTGTGGGGAACCTGGGAGGCGATGAGGAGCGGACGCAACCTGCCGCTGCCGGTGCCGCCCGATCGCCTGCTGCAGACCCTCCTGTTTGAACCGATCGATGATCGCCTGGCCGGCGGTGTCCCACCGCTGATGACGAATCTCGGCGGGCAAAAGACGCTGCTCTTTCAGAAACGCAATCCGTCGGGCTGGATGTGGGTCGCTCGCGAGATGCGGCTGAGCAGCAAGGCGCCGTACCTGCCGGTCGAGATCATCGACAAGGCTCCGGACGGGCAGGTCGTGATG
>CAZBZH010000797.1:0-2208 GCA_964496265.1 uncultured Acidobacteriota bacterium
CTCCAACGGCGAGGTCGTCTGGGAGATGACACGGCGCAACACGGTCGGTGCCGGCGGCGCCCAGAAGAACCGCATGTTCGACGGCCCGGTGACCCTGCCCGCAGGCACCTACCAGGCCTACTACATGAGCGACTCCTCCCACAGCTACGTCGACTGGAACGCCGCCGCGCCCTTCCTGCCCGACGCGTGGGGCATGGCCATCGCGCCGATGGACGGCGCGCGGATCGAGATGATCGATCTGGACGAGGTCGAGACCGCCGACAACGTGTTGGCCAGCATCGTGCGGGTCTCCGACGACGTCCGCGAACGGGACCGCTTCCGTCTGGACGCGCCGACCCGGGTGACGATCTACGCCCTCGGCGAAGGGGACCACGGCGAGATGTACGACTACGGCTACATCGTCGACGGCGACGGCCGCCGGGTCTGGCGCATGGACTACGACGAAACCCGCCACGCCGGCGGCGCCGACAAGAACCGCTCGTACCGCGGCGACCTGATGCTGGAGCCCGGCGACTACGAGGTGGTCTACGTCACCGACGATTCCCACTCCTTCGGCGAGTGGAACGCCAGCGCGCCGGACGACCCGCTGGCCTGGGGGATCACGGTCCGGGCGCGGTAGGCGCCGATCGCCTGCGGTCCGTCTTCCGCAGTAGCGGCCGGTTGCTCTAGGCGTTGCTCCGCGATGGGCGTAGTCTTGGCTCAAGGAGCCGAGATATGTCTTGCCGCGCCGCCCTACTGCTTGCCTGTTTCTTCGTCCCTGCAGCGTTTGCGGGCGATGACCGGGCAGTTCTCGACGCTCGATTCGGAGCGCCCGACGCCGAAATCACAACCGAGGATTGCGAGCTGGGCGTGTTCGATCACGGCCAGCGACGTGTGTCCGATGCTCCGGAGTCCCAGGAGATCGTCGCCTGGGATGTCGATGGAGTCCGTAGTTTCGCCGCGTACTTCGTCGAAGGTGAGGCGCGCATGGTCTCCTTCGATATCGATTCGACGGCGATCACTCGCGACTATGTCGACGATGACATGATCCTCTACGGTTCGAGTGTCCCGGGTTGGTCGTTGACGGCGATCACAGACACGCTGGCCTTGCTCGGCTGGCGTGTGCGCCTCGGAGGTCTGGCGAATTGCGAGCCGGGCACGATCCTCGGTGGGCGAGTTCATCGCACTCTGGCGTTCGAGCGGGGTGTCGCGAGCGTTTCCGAATCCAATGTCGCGTTCGACCCGGCCGGCGATGAGTGCCTCTCGCCGATGTATCGACGTTACACGATTTCACTGGTCGACGTCCGTAACGGACGCGTCGCCGAAAAGATCGAACCGCGGGTGTTGGAGATACCCTCGCACTGGCCGGAAGATGTCAAGGATGAGTTGTCTATCCCAACCCATGAAGACTACCCGCGGGTTCGTGTCGACATGGACGTGATCGCCGTTGAGGCAGAAGACTTTGACTGGATTCAGATCGGGGATCCTTTCAGCTACGGTGTCGACGGCTGCGGGCGTATCTGGTGGCCCTGGCCGGAAACGCCGGAGGTGACGGCGCGTCCCGCCGACTCGGCCGGAGCCGAGTAGTCCGCCTATTCCTGGCCTCCTGCTGACATCTCTCGTCAGCAGCCCAGCAACCCCACGAGCCAACGTCGCCCGCTGTGGCCGCCCCCGGGTATCATCTACCCACGGGCATGGACTATCTGAGCGAGATTACCCGGCGGTGGTTCGAGGCCAGCTTCGGCGGGCCCACGCCGGTGCAGGAACAGGGCTGGCCGCGGATCGCGGCCGGTGAGCACGCCCTGCTGCTCGCGCCCACCGGGAGCGGCAAGACCCTCGCCGCTTTTCTCTACAGCATCGATCAGCTGATCCGCACTCCGGTCGACGAGCCCAAGGGTGTGCGGGTGGTCTACGTCTCGCCGCTCAAGGCGCTGGTCTACGACGTGGACCGCAACCTGCGTTCGCCGCTGGTCGGGGTGCGCCGCACGGCGGAGCTGGCCGGCGCGGCGGTGCGCAACGTCGAGGTCGACGTCCGCACCGGGGACACGCCCCAGAAGGATCGCCAGCGCCAGCTCAAGCATCCCGCCGACATCCTGGTGACGACGCCGGAGTCGCTCTACCTGATGTTGAGCAGCCGCACCCGGGAAAACTTCCGCACGGTGCACACGGTGATCGTCGACGAGGTCCACGCCCTGGCGCCGACCAAGCGCGGGGTGCACCTCGCACTGC
>CAZBZH010000798.1:0-2207 GCA_964496265.1 uncultured Acidobacteriota bacterium
GCCCGGCTCGACCCGCCGCTCGGGCCGGTCGGGGAAGCGGGTGGCCCCAATCACCGAGCCCTCCTCCCGCACCCAGTAGCCCTCGACGGCGTCCTCGTCGCCGCTCTCGGGCAACAGCCGGAAGGTGCGGTCCTCGGCCAGGATGATGGTGCTGCAGGCGTCGGGACAGCGGTGGTAGGCGCCGACAAGGCTCGGCAACTCCTCGTCGCTTCCACCGAACACCGCAGCGGAGTGGATCAGGATCAGGAGCAAGGGTAGTGAACGTTGCATCGCAACCCTCCTGCGTCCTGACCTGGACTTCTGCCGGCTCAGGACTTGTTAAACGCCTCGTCGATCAATGCGTCGTCAGCCACCTGGGGCACCGTCACCTGCAGACGTCCGTCCCGCTGCATGGCACGGCCGATGGCCGTGTTGGCTTCGGGATTGCCGGCCCACGCCCTGCGGGCGATGCCGTTGTTGACGTCCCAGGCGATCATGTCGCGGATGCGCCGATCCGCATCGGCACTGCCGTCGACCAGCATGCCGAAGCCCCCGTTCATCACCTCACCCCAGCCGACTCCACCGCCGTTGTGCAGGCTGACCCAGGTCGCGCCACGGAAGGAGTCGCCGATCACGTTATGCACCGCCATGTCGGCGCAGAAGGCGCTGCCGTCGCGGATGTTGGCGGTCTCGCGATAGGGAGAGTCGGTGCCGGAGACATCGTGATGGTCCCGCCCGAGGACGATCGGCGCCGAGATCTTGCCCGTCCGGATCGCCTCGTTGAAGGCCAGGGCGATGCGGATCCTGCCCTGCTCGTCGGAGTAGAGGATCCGCGCCTGACTGCCGACGACCATCTTGTGCTGCTCCGCTTCCTCGATCCAGAGCAGGTTGTCGAGCATCTGCTGCTTGATGTCCGCGGGGGCCTCGGCGGCCATCTCCCGAATCACGTCGGCGGCGACCTGGTCGCTGGCCCGCAGGTCGGCCGGGTCACCGCTGGTGCAGACCCAGCGGAACGGGCCGAAGCCGTAGTCGAAGCACATCGGCCCCATGATGTCTTCCACGTAGGAGGGATAGCGGAACGTGCCGTCCGGCTTGTGGATGTCGGCGCCGGCCCGGCCCGCTTCCAGCAGGAACGCGTTGCCGTAGTCCCAGAAGTACATCCCACGATCGGACAGGGCGTTCACCGCGTCGACATGACGGCGCAACGACTCGTTGACCCGCTCGCGGAAGCCGTCGGGATCCGCGCTCATCATCTCGTTGGCCTGATCGAAGCTGAGTCCCACCGGGTAGTAACCTCCGGCGTGGGGATTGTGCAGCGATGTCTGGTCCGAACCGAGCTCGACATCGACACCCTGCTTCACCATCGCCTCCCACAGGTCCACAACATTACCGAGGAACCCGAGGGAAAGCGCTTCCTTGTTCTTTCTCGCGCGGTCGATGCGCAGCAGGGTGCGATCGAGATCGGTTTCGACCTCCTGGATCCAGCCCTGCTCGTGACGCACATGGAGCGGCTTCGGGTTGACCTCGGCGACGACGCCGCAGGCGCCGGCAATCACCGCGGCCTTGGGCTGGGCACCGCTCATCCCGCCTAGGCCGGAGGTCACGAACAGCCGGCCGCCGAGCTTGCCCCCTTCCAGCGCGCCGAACTGGCGCCGCGCCGCGTTGAGCAGGGTGATCGTCGTGCCGTGGACGATGCCCTGGGGTCCGATGTACATGAAGCTGCCGGCGGTCATCTGCCCGTAGGAGCTGACGCCCAGCGCCGCCATCCGTTCGTAGTCGTCGCGCGAGCTGTAGTTGGGAATGACCATGCCGCAGGTCACGATCACCCGCGGCGCGTCCCGGTGGGACGGGAACAGACCGAGAGGATGCCCCGAGTAGAGCACCAGGGTTTGCTCCTCGGTCATCTCGGACAGGTACTTCATGGTCAACCGGTACTGGGCCCAGTTCTGGAACACGGTGCCGTTGCCGCCGTAGGTCACCAGTTCGTGGGGATGCTGGGCCACCGCCTTGTCCAGGTTGTTCTGGATCATCAGCATGATCGCCGCCGCCTGGCGGGTCCTGGCCGGGTAGTCCTCGATCGGCCGGGCCTTCATCTCGTACTCGGTCGGCCGATAGCGGCGCATGTAGATGCGCCCGCAGGTCTCGAGTTCGTGAACGAACTCCGGAGCCAACGCGTCGTGCAGCGACGCGGGGAAGTAGCGCAGGGCGTTGCGCAGCGCCTGCTTCTT
>CAZBZH010000799.1:0-2203 GCA_964496265.1 uncultured Acidobacteriota bacterium
CGCTGCCATGGGCTTACTCGGTCGCCGCGGGTTCGGCGACCGGCATGGCGAAGCGATCGTCGGAGATCTCGACGTTGGCCTCGATCTTTTCGAAGGTGAGTGACGGGCCCGCCTGGCCTCCGCCGAAAGTCTGGTTCATCGAGTGAGCTGTCATTACCCCGGAAACTTCCTTGTAGTCGCCGTAGACCGTCTCTGCCTCGACCTCCATGCCTTGCATGTTGATCGTTGATACTTCCTTGATTTCGAGACAGTACTCGGTATCGAGAAAGAGGATCGACTCGTTGCCGTTCTCTTTTGTCACCTTGATCTTGTGAGCTGAAGTCCCGTCAACATCTTCGGTGCCCATGTATTCCAGGGTCTCGCTGCGCTGCTCGGGGTTGATCAGCGGGCCGTCGATGTCGCCCATTTCCGACAAGCCCTCGAGCTCATCTCCAGTGACCTTCTCAGGTTCGGTGGATCCGTTGAAGGGCATCACCTGCCAACCTACTTCGCCGTCGTAGGCCTGGATTCCGGTCATGCCCTGGATCACGAATTCCAACCGCATAGAACCCGGCCGCTTGAACTCGATGGTGATCGGGGCTTCCATTCCGGGGCCCATCTGCATGCGCCCCTCGATGCGCATCGACTGGATGGCCTGGATCGCCTCCATGCCGCCCTTGGACTCGACATGGGTGGCGATGATCTGTTCCAGGGTGACCTTCTCTTCGGCAGCGGCCGGCAGCGCGGCGGCCAGGGCCAGAACGGCCACGGCAATCGTCATCATGCGTTTCATGCGGTTTCTTCCTCCAGTTGGGGTATGCGACCACTGTAGCGGATGGCCGCACCCAGATACCTACGGAGGGAATCACCGGGTGGTTTCGCCGGGTGACCGGCCGCTGGCCGGGGTTGGCCGGGGTTGGCCGGGGGGCGGGATCCCGGGGCAACCGCCGGGGCGCCGCCGAGCGGCGGCTACCCGCATGGGCCGTCGGCTACGGCCCGACGCAGACCCTCGCCGCGCAGCGGTCGCTCTCACAGTCGCCGTCGACGAAGCAGGCGGCGCCGTCGGGGCAGCTGGGACGGAACCAGCCGCAATCCACATCGCTCTCCTCGCCGTTGCGCAGGCCATCGTCGCAGCGCGGTTCATGGCAGCGATCGACCGGACAGGAGCCGTCGGCGCATTCGCTGCCGGAGCCGCAGGGTGCGCCGGAGCAGCTCTTGCAGTCGGGGCCGCCGCAGTCGATGCCGGTCTCGTAGCCGTTCCGTCGGCGATCGGCGCAGCTCGCGGGCCGGCAGAAACCACCGTTGCACACGCCGCTGGCGCACTCGCCGCCGGTCCCGCAACCGGAATCGGGGCAGGCACCGCAACCGCCGCCGCAATCCACTCCCTGTTCGGAGCCGTTGCGCACGCCGTCGGCGCAGCTCGGCGGGCGGCAGACGCCGCCGGTGCAGAAGTTGTCCTCGCAGTCGTTGTCGACGTTGCAGTCCCATCCGCTGCCGCAGGCCGGGCAGGGGCCGCCGCAATCGACGCCGGTCTCGTAGCCGTTGACGATGCCGTCGGTGCAGCTCGGCGGGTCGCAGACCTGGTCGGCGCAGACGCCGCTGGCGCAGCTCTCGCCGTCGTTGCAGTTGACGCCGGGGCAGTCGCCGCAGAACCCGCCGCAGTCGACCCCCTGTTCGAAGCCGTTGCGCACGGCATCGTCACAGCTCGCCTCGCGGCAGTAGCCGTTGAGGCAGACCCCGCTGGCGCAGTCGCCGTGCCAGCGGCACTGGGACGCGGTGCACCAGCCGCAATCGCCGCCGCAGTCGACGCCGGTCTCGAATCCGTTCTGGGAACCGTCGGCACACTCCGGCTCACGGCAGACCCCGGCCAGGCAGAAGCCGCTGTCGCAGTCGCCATCCCCGCCGCAGGTTTGCCCCGAGGGGCAGGTCAGACAGGGGCCGCCGCAGTCGATGCCCCGTTCGTAGCCGTTGCGACGCCCGTCGGCGCAGGTCGCCGGCTGGCAGACGCCGTTCTCACAGATCCTGCTGGCGCAGTCCGAGGCCGTGTAGCACTCCCAGTCGGCGCAGCGGCCGCAGGGGCCGCCGCAGTCGACCCCCTGCTCGCTGCCGTTCCAGACGCCGTCCCGGCAGGTATCGCCGCGACAGACCGAGGCGCGGCAGACGCCGCTGACGCAGTCACCGTCGGTGGTGCAGTCCTCGTTCTGCGGACAGGGGCCGCAGGGGC
>CAZBZH010000800.1:0-2187 GCA_964496265.1 uncultured Acidobacteriota bacterium
GATTCAGAAATACACTGGCTTTCTTATCGAAGACTTCCTTCAGGATTTCCTGGTATGGCGAGTTCGGCTCGGCGGGCGATCCGGCCGGCTGAGAGCGACGCGCCGTTCATGCCCGGCTCTCCCCGGCGCTAGCGCCGGTCTTCGTCGCGGCCTCCGCGTGCTCGAGCCGCCGGTTCCATTCCCGCAGCAGCTCCCGGATCGACTGGATCGCGCCGTGACGCCGGGTGCCCTGGTTTCGCTGATCGACGTAGGCGCGGACGATGCTCATCGCCTCGTCCAGGTCGCCGTAGACCGACTTGTCGCAGGCACCGTCGCAGCCGGCGTTGAGCAGCGCCTTGAGGGTCGGCGCGTCGAGGGTCGCCGAGAAGGCGATGATCAGCGAGTCGGGTCGACGTTCCCGCAGTTCCGCGGCCAGGCCGGGGAGCACTCGAGTCCCGTTGAAGTCGTTGTCGATGAAATACAGGTCGAAGTCGCCGGAGATGTCCGGGACTTCCCGGGTGTGGACCCGGACCTCCGGGAAGCACTCCTGGAGCGCGGCCTTGACCAGGCGAAGGGACCAGATGTCGTCGTCGAGGACCAGAGCCTCAATTTGCGGGTTCATGTTGCGACTCCTCTCAAGCTGCCCGGCCTGTCCGAGCTGTTTTTCCGCGAAATACCGTCGTTTTCCTCGGTACTGCCCTTGCTTACTGCAGGGGATATGCCAATGAGGAGAACCCCATGAGATTTCGAATCGGTAAGCTCACGAAGGGCATCTTGATCTCCGCCGCGGTGCTCTCCCTCGCAGGATGCGCGGGACGCGCGGCGGTTCAGGGCCAGGCGCCCCGGACACCGGAGTGGGTCGACGACCTGCCTCAGCAGGTCGAGGAGTTGCAGGACCCGCCTTCCCGCTCCGTTGAGAGCAACAAGCGGGTCGAACCGGTGCGGGGAGTTCCCCGGGACCTGACGGACCCGATCCGCCGCCCGGCGCCGGCTTCTCGCGGAGCCGGTGGCGGCGGTGCACCGGGAGGAGGTGCGGCGAGGGTCGCCGGAGCGCCCCAGAGCGCCGCAGCGCCCCGCTCGACCCTGGAGCGCCTCTACGCGGGACGCTTCGCTCAGGGGCCCGACCGCAAGGTCCGGCAGTTCGGCTACGACTACTTCGAGGGTGGACCGGCGCTGCGCGAAGGGGGACCGGTTCCCGCGTCCTACCAGATCGGTCCCGATGACGAAATCGTCATCCACCTGTGGGGCAGTCTCGATGCGTTGCATCGACTGCCGGTCGACCGGGACGGACGGATCTCGATTCCGCAGGTCGGCACCGTCGCGGTCGCCGGCCGCTCGTACGGTGAGCTCGCCGCCGTGGTGCGGCGCGCCGTGGCGCGAACCCGGCGGGACTTTGACCTCACCGTCTCCCTGGGCAAACTGCGCAGCATTCAGGTCCACGTGGTCGGCAACGTGGCCCGGCCCGGTCTGACCGAGATTCCCGCGGCGGCCTCGTTGCTCGACGCGCTGGTCTCCGCCGGCGGGCCGCTCAAGAGCGGTTCGCTGCGCCGTATCGTGCATCGACGGGGGGAGACCGCCCGGGACGTCGACCTCTATGACTTCCTCGTTCACGGGGAGTCCCTGGCCGAGCAGGTGCTGCAGCACGGCGACATCCTGCTGGTGCCGCCGATCGGGGAAACGGTCGGGGTTGCCGGCTACGTGCAGCGCCCCGGCATCTACGAGACCCTCGAGTCTCCGACCGTCGCCGCGGCCCTCGAGATGGCAGGCGGGTTGACCCCGTTCACCTTCACCCCCAACGTGCAACTCGAGAAGACCGTCGACGGCCGCGGCCGGGTGACCGTCGATCTCGATTTGGGCGAGGCGGGTCGCGGGACGACGATGACCGACGGCGAGCTGCTGCTGATCGGTGCGGTAGAAACCCGCATGCAGCCGTTGGTCCGGGTCGAGGGGCAGGTCCTGCGCCCCGGAACCTACGAGTATCGCCCCGGCATGCGGGTGCAGGATCTGCTGCGCCTGGCCGATGGTGTGACCCTCGACGCGTTCCTGCCCCAGGCACTGATCTCCCGGCAGATCGGTCCGGCGGAGCAACTCGAGGTCGTCCCCGGCCGGGTGTCGACCGCCAGCTCCCGGCGGGTGCTGGTCATCGATCTGGCCCGGGCGCTCGACCAGGCCCTCTCGGCGCGCGACGGCGCTCGCCAGAATCTGAGC
>CAZBZH010000801.1:0-2181 GCA_964496265.1 uncultured Acidobacteriota bacterium
CCCTTCGAGGACCACACCGCTGGCCGCCGAGGTCTGGTAGCCGTTGCCGCTCTGTCCGTAGCGCACCTCGATCAGCACCGAGGCGGCCCGGCAGCGGTCCAGCACCGCGGACAGATCCCCGTGAGCGGCGCGCTGCTCGTCGACGAAACGATCGACGGCGCGCAGGCCGCCATCGAAGTAGTCCAGCAGGGTCAGGATTCGGCCGGATTCGGCCTGGACCGGCGCGGTCGCCGTCAGACCTCGCGAGGCGCTCTCGACGGCGGGCTCGCTGATCCGCGGGGAGCGGGCCTCGGTCCCGGGGGCGGCCACCGCGGCCAGGGCCAGCAGGGCAATCGCTCCGAGGATGAGGTCGTTCTTGAGCACCTCTTCGAATATAAGAATGTTCGTGCTGAGCGCAAATCGACGGCCGAAGGGCATCCCGGCCCTGCGGCGATCCATCCGCAGAAAGGGAGCGCTCCGGACCCGTTCACGATCTTTCCCCGGCCTTCGCCGTATACAGCCGACGAGCCCGCCGCCGCTGCGGCGGGTTTCGAGGGGCCGGGAGGATCGTCATGCTTCGGATCGTCGTCGCCAGCTTGTTGCTCGCCGCTTGTGTCTTCCCCTGCTTCGCCCAGGAGGACGCTCAGCCGATCCCGCGCCCGGCGCTGTGGGACTTCCTGCAGACCGGATTCGACTGCGAGGGAGAGGTCCGCTCCCCCGAGGGTGAGGTGGTCTACCGCTACACCGGCACCTGGAAAGGGGAGTACGTCCTCGACGGCAAGGTGATGGCCGATACCTTTCGCGGCTTCGGTCCCGAGGGGGAGC
The DNA here is from genome assembly GCA_964496265.1 of uncultured Acidobacteriota bacterium. Classification (GTDB taxonomy): domain Bacteria; phylum Acidobacteriota; class Polarisedimenticolia; order Polarisedimenticolales; family Polarisedimenticolaceae; genus Mor1. The sequence continues at coordinate 805 of CAZBZH010000801.1, forward strand.
TGATCGCTCTCGGTACCAACTTCCGCGCCTGGGATCCCAAGGCCGGGCGCTGGCAGATGAAGTGGATCGACGCCCAGACCGGGCTATGGACCCAGCTCGGCCTCGACGACGGGGTCACCAGTGAGAACGGCGAGATTCACTTCCGGGGCAAGGGGCCCGAGGGGCGCACCTTCCGCGTACGCTTCACCGACATGAGTGACGACGGTTTTCTGTGGCACGGCGACTTGCTGCAGCCCGACGGCAGCTGGCACGAGGACTGGCAGCTGATCAAGGCGCGCCGCAAGGCGTGATGCGAGCCGGCCTCCCGCGGGTCAGTTGGCGCGGGTCAGTTGGCCGGCGCCAGGGTGCGCAGTTCTTCGTCCCAGCCGAGCACGATCACCTGGCGGTCGGCCAGATCGCCGCCGGCCCGTCGTGCGACCAACCAGCGGCCGTCGGCGGCGACGCTGTAGATGCGTAGATCCACCGCCTGGGAGTCGGCCGGAGTCAGCAGCGTGCGGGCCGCGGCGGAGACACCGTCCCGGTCGAGGCGAACCCGTTGGATCCGGATCGGGTCGCGGGAGACGAAATCGAGGCTGCGGCTGTCGGCACCCCACATCGGCCAGATCGCGCCCTCCCCGGAGATAGCCACGTCGGCGCCGGCGCCGGACTCGAGGCTGCGCAGGTAGATGCGGAAACCCCCTTCGCGATCGGACTGGTAGGCCAGCCAGCGGCCGTCGGGAGAGTAGGCGGCCGCCATCACCGTGCTGCTGGCTCCCTCGACCCGGCGGGGTTCACCGCCGGCCAGGGGCACCTCCCAGAGCTGCAGCGCTCCGCTCGATGGGTCCCGCTCCTTGAACAGGACCCGGGAATCGTCGGACGAGACATCCAGCGGGAAGGGAGCCAGGGGGCGCTGAGCGAGCACTCGCGGCTCTCCCCGTCCGTCGGCTGACCGGGCCAGCAGTTGCCCCCGGGCCGAGTCCCCCTCCAGCAACTGCGCGTAGACGAGCTGCCGACTGTCGGAAGTCCAGGCCGGGCTCTGGCCCGCGCGATCGACGGGGGTGCGGGTTCGCCGCTGCAGGTCCTCGACGATCAGGGTGCTGGTCTGGGCCTCGACCACGGTGTAGGCGACCTTGGTTCCGTCGGGAGAGAGCACGACGTCGCCGAAGGGCGCGAAGTCGGTGCCGGCCGCGGTGGTCGAGCCGTCCTCGGACATCCACAGCAGCTCTTCCTCGACCTTGCGCTGACCCTCGACGTAGAACAGGGATCCGCCGCTGGAAACCGAGAGCGCGGGCAGCCAACCGCTGAGCAGTCGCACCTGGGTCGGCAGCGTCACCGCGGGGCCGTTCAGCTCGACGGTGGCCGGGTCGAAGGGTTGGGCGACGATGCTGCCTTCGGCGT
>CAZBZH010000802.1:0-2180 GCA_964496265.1 uncultured Acidobacteriota bacterium
CGATTGCGGCCACGCGACCGGAGTTCCGGCTGCGGGTCGTCTGCTCCGAGTTCCCCGATTGGAACGACGTGCCCATCGAGCGGGTGCCCTGGAGCGCCGCGGGAGAGATCGAGGCGCTGCGCAGCGCCGACATCGGCATCATGCCCCTGGCCGACGATCCCTGGACCCGGGCCAAGTGCGGTTTCAAGCTGCTGCAGTACATGGCGGCGGGGCTGCCTTGCGCGGCCAGCCCGGTCGGCGTCAATCGCGAGATCGTAACCGCCGACTGCGGCTTCCTTTGTGACGATGCGACCGCTTGGCGGCGGGCCCTCGAGGCCTTGCTCGACAGCGCCGGAATCCGCGAGGCGATGGGGCGCGCCGGCCGCTCTCGGGCCGCGGGCCACTACGCTCAGCGATCGATCGCGGCGGCGGCGGCCGAGCGGATCGAGGGGCAGATCGCCGCAACCGCCGGGCGCGGTTGACAGAAAAAACACCCCTGTCTAACCTGTCCCCGTCCGGGGTTTAAATAGCACTTATCAAACGACCTACCGGTTCGTCGGCGTTTTTCGCGGACACTCCGCTCGGGTCCCCAGCAAGAACGGTAGGAGAGAGCGATGGCCTCCTTGAAGGAGAAGTTCGCGGCGAAGGTCCCGGACATGCGGGATCGCGTCAAGCGCATCCTCAAAGAGCACGGAGAGACCAAGATCTCCGATGTGACCATCAGTCAGGCCTACGGCGGCATGCGCGGCGTGAAGTGCATGGTCACCGAAACCTCGGCGCTCGATCCGAACTCGGGTATCCGCTTCCGCGGCTACACCATTCCCGACCTGCAAGAGAAGTTGCCGCGGGCCGCCGGCGGTGAAGAGCCGCTGCCCGAAGGGTTGTTCCACCTGCTGCTGACCGGCGAGTTGCCGACTGCCGACGAGGTCGCCGAGATCACCGCGGCGTGGCGGCAGGAAAAGGAACTGCCGAGCCACGTCAAGGCTTGCCTCGATGCGTTGCCCCAGGACACCCACCCGATGAGCCAGTTTTCGGTGGGCATCGTCGCGCTGCAGCGTGATTCGATCTTCGTCAAGCGTTACCGCGAAGGCATGTCGAAGATGGACTACTGGGAGCCGACCTTCGACGACGCGATGGTGCTGCTCGGCCGCCTGCCGCTGCTGGCCGCCTACATCTACCGCCGTAGCTACAAGAACGGCGAGCACCTGGCCGGCTCCGCCGACGCCGACTGGGCGGGCAATCTGGCCGGAATGCTCGGCATCGACAAGCCCCAGTTCCAGGAGCTGATGCGGCTCTACATGACGATTCACGCCGACCACGAAGGGGGCAACGTCAGCGCCCACACGACCCACCTGGTCGGTTCGGCGCTGTCCGATCCGTACCTGTCGCTGGCCGCCGGGATGAACGGCCTCGCCGGCCCGCTCCACGGCCTGGCCAACCAGGAGGTCATCCGCTGGATCCTGAACATGAAGCAGGAGATCGGCGGAACCCCGAGCAAGGATCAGGCGGCGGACTACGTCTGGAAGACCCTGAAGGAAGGGCGCGTGGTGCCCGGCTTCGGTCACGGCGTGCTGCGGGTCACCGACCCGCGCTACATGGCCCAGCAGAAGTTCGCCGACAAGCATCTGCCCGAAGACGAGAACTACCAGATCGTGCGCATGCTCTACGAGGTGGTGCCCGACATCCTGCTCGAGCAGGGCAAGGCCAAGAACCCGTGGCCCAACGTCGACGCCCACTCCGGCTGTCTGCTGGTGCACTACGGTCTGGTCGAGTACGACTTCTACACCGTGCTGTTCGGTGTCTCGCGAGCGATGGGCGTGCTGGCCTCGCTGGTCTGGGACCGCGCGCTGGGTCTGCCCCTCGAGCGGCCCAAGAGCGTGACCACCGAGTGGATGGAACAGCAGGTCTCCGGCTAAGGCCCGAGACCGAGCAGGGCACCGCGCCCGGGAGGACGCCGTGCTCCAGATCCAGGACCCGCGTAAGAACGACCCGCGCAAGAAAGACAAGTCCACTCCGCGCCACAAGCTGGAGCGGACCATGCTGTCCACCGTCGGCAACTACGGCCTGATCGAGGAGGGGGACAAGATCCTCGTCGCGGTCTCCGGCGGCAAGGACAGCTACACCCTGCTCGACCTGCTGGAGGGCGCCCGGCGCAAGGCGCCGGTCAAGTTCGAGCTGGTCGCCGTGCATCTCGACCAGGT
>CAZBZH010000803.1:0-2174 GCA_964496265.1 uncultured Acidobacteriota bacterium
CGAGGAGGACGGCGAGAGCACAGGCGATCCCGACGAAGACGAAGGCGGCTCGAGTGGGGGCGATGCTTTCGAGGGCCTCGGCGTCACGGTTCGGACGGTGGAGCGGATCCATGGAACGAACCCCGATTCTGTCGGGGCCAGCCCCGACATGGTCGCCGCTGACTGCAACGAGGCGTGCGGCGAAGCATCGGCATGCGTCCGCCAGATGGGCAAGGCCGTTCTTGACGACGGTTCGGAGCAGTTCAACGAGCAGAAATGCGATGGGTCCGAGCACCCGAACGGCCTCAATCTGAACCCGTTTCCATTCCTCGTCTGCGAGTGTGCCGACGAGACGATCTCCAACGTTGCCGAGATTGCTGTCTCCGACGTTCTCGTGTTTGAGGAGAGGCCCGCCGGCGACGCCAATGACACTCCCTACGAGGTTGCTCCGGACACATGCCAAGACTGGTGCAACAACGAAGGCCTCGGGGCTTGTGTTTGGGTCGGCTATTCCGAGAGCGCCGGAAGCGACCGGCCATTCCTCGACGACCGCGACACCCTCTGGACCTTCGACTGGGACGAGAAGCTCCCGTGGCGCGAGTCCGAGCTTGCCGAAGGGGCCAGCGGCCTGCACTACGCCTGTGAGGTCGACTAGCATCACGCCGGCTCCAGTCGGACGTACCCGCCCAAGATGCCGGGGTTGAACTGCGGGTCGATGCCCACGGCCCAGGTCTGCCCGGCCGCAATGCTCGTGTTGAACGGGAAGGACACCGTCCCGTCAGCGGCGTCGAGGCTCTGCGTATTGCTTTCGGCTGCCCCAGCCCCGTCGAGGTGCACGGAGATCTCCGAGTTACCCGCGTCGGCGCCGGAAATGACGCGCAGTGTCACCTCGCGGAGCGTGTAGGCCCGGTCTGCGACCACCTGCACGCCGTTTGCCGTGATCGATGCTGATGTCGAGCTCGTCCCGTTCGGGAAGAAGTAGGCGAGACCACTGCCTGGGTTCCCGCCGATCTGGAGGATGACATCGGGCGTCTCCGCCTCCCCGCCGCCGGATGTGTCGAGGTCGGCAATCTGCCCGGCGAGGTCTTCGACGTTTGTGTTGAGGCACTTCGCCAGCGTGTTGAGGTGACCGATCAGCTCGGACTCGAGCTGGCGGGTCTCCTCGGACTGGCCACCACGGCCACGCCTGAACGGACGGCAGGTCTCAACCACTGCGAGCCCTTCGGCCGCCTCTGCGGCGATGGCGGACCCGGGCCACGCTGGGGGCCATGCCGGCGTTGCGCGAGCCGGACAAGATGCGCATGCGCTCGGTCAGCTCCGCGCGGCGTCGGATGAGCGCCGACGGGTCGGACTCTTCCTTGGCCATCATCTGCTCAGCCGCCCACAGCACCGCCCACTCCTCCCAACCGGCCACGCCGTCCAGGGTGTCCCCGTCGTTGACGAGCACGGGCGGCCCCGGGATGTAGCGGACGCGGTACGCCCGGCTTTGCGGGTCAGGGTCGAACAGCAGACGGGTCTCGTCTCCAGACTGGCCCTGACCAATCACCGTGTAGCGCACCCCAATGTAGTCGTACACCTGGGCATGCGAGGCGCCGGACGTTGTGCCGTCACCCAAGTTGAAGGACTCCAGAGGCCCCAAGACGTCTCCGCCGGGGCCCTGGAGCACCTCCACAAGCCGGATCGCCGCGAAGTCGTCAGGCAGCGCATACTCGCGCGTCCCGGACGTCGTGGAGATCTCGGTTGTTCGCAGGAGCCGGTCGACATCCGCCTGGAGCCACTCGTGCCACAACCCGGCAATGCCGAGGTTGAGGTAGCGATCCACCTCCGCATCCGGCACGAACTCCGACGACTCCATGTCGGCGTAGCGACGGGCGTCGGTGCGAAGTTCGAGGAGAGTGCGGAGGATGGGCATCGTTCAGGCTCCTGCGTTGCTCTGGACTACGAGAGGAAGTCCGAGAGGTCGATCCGGCAGTTGTAGCCAGGCGCGTGGCAGCCGAGCTGTCCGTAGGCGAGAATCCGCCCCTGGATCGCGTTGGCGTCGCCCTCACGCAGCATTTTGCTGCCGTCGCTGCTGAACATGTGGGGGAACTGGTCGAGCGAGCACAACTTCCACGTGTCCATCTGGAGCATGTAGGCAACACCGCGAGGGCAATGCTTGTCTGCCACGATCGACACTTCGCCGCAGGGCAGCATGA
>CAZBZH010000804.1:0-2166 GCA_964496265.1 uncultured Acidobacteriota bacterium
CGCTGGAAGACGCGCTGCTGGATTTCGCCGGCTGCGCCGTGGTGATCAGCCACGATCGTTGGTTCCTCGATCGCATCGCGACCCACATGCTGGCCTTCGAGGGGGACAGCCAGGTCGTCTGGTTCGAGGGCAACTACCAGGACTACGAGGCGGACAAGCGCCGCCGCCTGGGCGACGACGTCGACCAGCCCAAGCGCATCAAATACAAGAAGCTGACCCACGATTGATCGATCGGCGCTCCCGGGGAAAACCCGGGGGCGCCGTCCTCTCATCCTCGTGGGCGCCCGGCGCGATCGACGGAATCGTGATCTCCGCCGGGGCGCTCCTCCCCTACCCCCGAATCGCCCGCTCGCAACCCAAAGTCGGGCCCGGTTTCGAGCCAAAAGCACGAGAATCGCGGTTGCGACGGCCCATTCCCCCCGCACCTTCATAACCGACGGCGGGCCGGAAACGGCTTCACCGACCGGGTCATCCGGCGGTAGACTCGCCCAAGGGGCATGAGGACGGCTTTGGACATCGAGCAATACTTCGACGCGATCCACCACGGTGAAACCCTGCGCCTCAAGCAGCTGCTGACGGCGAATCCCGGCCTGATCGACGAGACCGCCTCGCCGATGGACGCCGCGATCAAGGACAACGGCGGCACCGGCCTCCACGCTGCCGTCCACGCCAACCAACCGGAGATCGCCCGGATCCTGCTGGACGCCGGCGTCGACATCAACGCCCGCACCCGGGAGGGCCGTACCGCCCTCCACGACTCCATCGAGTTCGGCCGCGGCGACATCCAGAAGCTGTTGCTCGATCACGGCGCCGAGGTGGATATCAACGCCGCGGCGATCCTCGGGCGGGTCGACGCGGTCCGCGCGTTCCTCGATCACGATCCCGAGCTGGCCAACGACTTCACCACCGAGCTTTCCCCCCTGGGCTGGGCCGCATTCGGCAATCAGGTGCTGACCGCCACCCTGCTGCTGGAACGGGGCGCACGGATGGACGACGGCGAGTTGCTCTGCGCCGCGTCGGTCGGCCATGTCGAGGTGGGTAAGCTGCTGCTCGCCCACGGCGCCGATCCCGACGCCATCGATCCGGTCGCCGGAGGCAACGCCCTCCATGCCGCCGCCTCCATGCGCTACAGCCACGACTCCCGCAGGTTCATCGAGATGCTGCTCGACGCCGGAGCGGACCCGTCGATCCGCACGATCCACGGCCGCACCGCCCTGGAGATCGCCGAGATGAAGGCCGAAGAACAGGAAGCCCGGCCGGTGCAGTATCCCAAGCGGTACAGCGAGGTCGCGTCGCTTCTGGCGCGACGCACGGGAGCGGCCAGCGCGACCTGAGCGCCACCGGTTCGCGGCGGCTTGACCGGAATCCGGGACGAACCTAGTCTCGGCCTGGATGTCCCTTTGGTCCCAGGCCAGGAAACTGGCCCTCCAGACGCCTGAAGCGCGGAACCGCTACGTCGACTTCCTGCGGGCAGTCTCGATCGGCTTCGTGGTCCTCGGCCACTGGATCATCGCCGCCCCCTCGATGAAGGACGGGCGGCTGCACCTGGATCACATGCTGGGCATCCAGCCCTGGACCCAGTGGCTGACCCTGCTGTTCCAGGTCATGCCGATCTTCTTTCTCGTCGGCGGCTACTCCAACGCCGCCTCCTGGGACGCCTCCCGCCGCAAGGGTGAGTCCTACGGCGTGTGGATGGCCGGGCGCGCCCGGCGCCTGATCGGTCCGCTGCTTCCGCTGGTGCTGGTCTGGGCGATCTTCGCCGCCATCGGCCGGCAACTGGGCATCCCCTTCGAGATGCTCAACGAAGGCTCCAAGCTGGCGCTGGTGCCGACCTGGTTCCTCGCCGTCTACATGGTGGTCTGCTCCCTGGTGCCCCTGACCCGCGCCGCATGGCAACGCTTCGGCATGGGCAGCTACTGGCTGCTGGTCGCCATCGCCATCGGTGTCGATTACCTGCGTTTCGGCGGCGAGAGCCACTGGCCGGCGATCGGTTGGATCAATTACCCGGTGGTCTGGCTCGCGGTGCATCAGCTGGGCTATCTCTGGCGGGACGGACGGCTGGCCGGATGGCGCGCGGTGCCCTGGGGTATCGCCGGGGTGCTGGGCTGGACGCTGCTGGCCCGCTTCGGCCCGTACCCGATCAGCATGGTCGGCGTCCCCGGCGAA
>CAZBZH010000805.1:0-2165 GCA_964496265.1 uncultured Acidobacteriota bacterium
CCTCCTGCAGCAGATCGAGGCGCAGGTCGGCACCTGCCGCCAACTCCAACGGCACGAGCGCCGCGGGCTGCCAGCTGATCAGGGCGGCGATCCAGAGCAGGATCAGCACGCACCCGCTGGCCGAGCGGCCCCGCAACAGGTGGGCCGAACCGGGCAACAGGAACGAGAGCAACTTGCGCAGGGTGCGGTTACGCCGTTCGTGGCGGTCGACCTCGTAGAGTTTGCGTGTCTTGGTCTCGGGAGCCAGGCCGTCGCCGATGACGAACAGATGCAGGCACTGGCTGCAGTACTCGTGCCCCTCGCGGCGGCTCTTGCACATGTGGCAGAAGGGGCGGCCGCAACGGATGCAGCGTCGCGCCGGATCGCTTCCGGCCGAGGCGATACCCACGACCACGCAGGCGATCATCGCCAGCAGCGACGCGATCGAGACCGGGTTGACCAGGCGGCGGGCCATCGAGCCGATTCCCCCGCCGGATTGGAGCTCCATCCGCTGTTCGAAGCCGCGGCCCTCGAGGGCGGCCTGCCAGATCGCCCCGAGTTGGACCTCGGCGTCGGCGACCATCGGGCGGCCGTCCTTGTCCTTCGAGGTGGTCATCAGCCGGCTGACCTCCTCGGCGTCATGGTTGCGGGCCTTGGCCAGCGAAACCTCGGCGTCCTTGAAGTGGAAGGTCTCCGACTGGGCCAGATGCAGGTTGTAGAGCGCCAGCGGTGAACCTGGCTGGAGCTCGAGGGCCTTGCTGTAGGCGGCGCTGGCCTCGGCGTGCTGTCCCGAGAGGTAGAAGATATTGCCGATGTTGATGTGGGCCTGGTGGATCGACGGCTCGAGGTCGAGCACCTGCTTGTACTCGGCGAAGGCTTCCTCGAAGTAGCGCCCGTTCTTGTACAGGCCGGCGAGCAGGAAGCGGTAGATCGGGTCGTCGGGATAGCGCTCGACCAGCTGCCGCAGGCGCACGATGCGGTCCGGGGCGTAGGAACCGCCGGCCGAGGCCAGGGTGGTGCGCACCACCGGATCGGCGGTCACGCCGTAGAGCGCGATGGCGACCCGGTAGCCGGGAACGGCCAGGGCGATCCCCAGCAGCAGGGTCAGGGTGGCGAGGCGCTCACTGCGCCGCATGTAGCGGAAGGTCAGCACCAGCCAGTAGACCACCACCCAGCCGGCGGCGATCCACAGCAGGAACGGCAGCAGCAGCAGCGCCCAGCCGGCGGCGGGGCCGAAGCGCTCCTTGCCGTGGGCCGCCATCCACTCCTCGATCTCGTGGCGGAACGGAACCTGATAGCGGTAGACCATCAGCAGCGCGAAGACCGCGATGCTGGCCAGGAGCGCGACCAGCAGCACGATGGCGAGCTGGTTGAGCAGGGTCATGTTGCTTGCCGACCCGAGGACCGACAGTCGCAGGGCGCGGACGAACTCTCCGCCGGTGGTCAGGTAACCGAGCCCGGATTCGTAGGCCAGGGAGGCACGGGCCACGGCGATCTGGGGCCGGCCCGGATCGAAGGCCTCGGCCAGATCCAGCGACTTGCGGGCCCGGGCGTAGTCCCCTTCCCGCATGTAGCGCTTGGCCTCCGAGATCAGGGCGCTAGAGAGTCCCTCCAGACGGCTGACACCCTCTTCCAGGCAGAAGGCGCGGATCAGGTCGGCCTGACGATCGGCATCGCCGTCACGGCCGTGGGACAGGAAGGCCTTGCGTTGGAACCAGTAGGTCTCGAGACGGGCGCGGAAGGCGTCGTAGTCGAAGCCCCGTCGGGCGCCGCCGAAATGCTGTTCGGAGTCAGAGGCGGGTTGTTCGGCCGGGGCGGACTCGGTGGTGGTGCGTTTACCCCCGAGGCGGATCACGCCGGAGTCCGCTTCCTGGGCATACACCGGTCCCAGGACCTGGCCGATCAGGGCCAGCGAACATCCCACGGCTAGCAGCAACAATGCGCGCTTCAACCCGAACCCCGGGCCCCACGAGCGCTTCGACACCGTGCCGAACGGCTACGTGGCGGCTATGGCTGTGGGTTGGCGGATCCGGAGCGCGTGACGTAGAGCATGCGCAACTGGTAAAGCACCCGGTCCAGCAACCCTTCCTCCTGCTTGGTCAGGTTGCCGCGGCACTTCACACGCAACAGATCGAGCATGTCGATCTGCAGGCGCGCCTGCACCAGATCGATCGTGGGCTCATTCG
>CAZBZH010000806.1:0-2163 GCA_964496265.1 uncultured Acidobacteriota bacterium
CGCCCTGGCGCAGGATGCCGATCTGCTGGTCTGCGAGGCCCCGTTCCTCCACGAAGACGCCGACCTGGCCGCCGAACGGGGGCACCTGACCGCCCGCCAGGCGGGTGAGATCGCCCGGGCCGCCGGGGCCCGCCGCCTGGCCCCCTTCCACTTCTCCCCCCGCTACGCCGGCCGGGAGGCCGAACTGTGGCAGGAAGCCGCCGAGGCCTTCGACGGCCGGGTGATCGAGCTGCCCCAGCCTGCGGGAAGGCAGGAGGATCGCCTACAATAAGGAGCGTTCATTCGAGGGGGCTCCGTGAGGCATCTGCGCTGGACCTGGCCGATTCTGCTGCTGGTGGTGCTGTTCGGCACCTCGTGGGGATGCCACGTCATGCAGCCGGATCGCGAGCTGCGCATGGTGGTGGTCGATAAGACCGTCCCCTTCGAGAACCGCATCGAGCACCGCTCTCTCTACTGGCTGCTCAACCACCTCAGCCTGGTCCAGTCCGACGGCACCCGCTTCGACCGGGACGAGGACTATCGGGGCGCCTTCCCCGGGCCGATCCCCGGCGATCCGCCCGAGCGCACCGAGTCGCTGACCCGCGAGGACACCGAGGCCAACGACGTGATCTACCTGGCCGACACCTACGGGGTCTACCGGGAAGATCTGGAGTCGGGCGAGGAGATGAAGGCGGCGCTGGAGCGCAGCCCCAAGATCTACGGCGGCCTCGAGTTCGACGAGGCACGGGTCGTGCAAGAGGCATTCAGGTCGGGCAAGACCATCCTCGCCGAATTCAACTCCATGGCCAGCCCGACAGGCGGGGGACCGCGGCGAATTCTCGAAGAAACCGTGGGCGTGCGCTGGACGCGCTGGATCGGCCGCTACTTCGCCAGCCTGGAATCTCGGGAAGAAGTTCCCGAGTGGATGCGAAGAAATTACCGGAACGAGTGGAAACGGGAATGGGAATTCCGCGGCCCGGGCTACGTGCTGGTGCGCGACGACGATGCCATCGAGGTGCTGACCGTGGGCAACGAGGCCAAACGGGTCAGCCTGCGTCTGTCCCGCGCCGAGCCTCACGACCCGCTGCTGCGCAAGGCCGGGGACAACATCGCCTATCCCTACTGGTTCGACGTGGTCACCCCGGACAGCGACGTCGAGGTGCTGGCGACCTACACCTGGGACCTGACCGACAAGGGTTTCGCCCGCCTGCGGGCCCGCGGCCTGCCGGCGACCTTCCCGGCGGTGACCCGCAAGCTGGGGCCCGGGGGCGGCACGGCGTACTACTTCGCCGGCGACTTCGCCGACAACCCGATGTCCGACCGCAGGGTGCCCCTGGCCGGCTATCTGACGGTCAAGCGCTGGACCGAGTCGGTGCGCATGGGGCCGTCGGAAAACGAGTTCTACTGGACCTTCTACGTGCCGATGATGGAGCGCATCCTCGCGCCGCATCTGCGTTAGCTGCCTCCAGCCTGTCGCTACCCGCGTCTTGCCCCGCCCGATGGCACCCTGGCCAGCGCCGAGGCCGGCGCCGAACACTTTGGTACCCGCGCAGCGCGCCCAATCCTGCGCTAACATGGTCGTCTTTCGCGACCCTCCAACAGACATGGGGATCTCATGGCCCGTCGTAACAGCGGCAGCAAGCTGAAGCGTCTCTTTTTCCTGGCGATCCTGGTGGGGTTGGCCTACGTCGGGGTGAACGCTTTCCGTAGCGGACCGGCGGCGACCATCGCCATCGAGCACGCCCTGCCGGCCATCGGCAAGAGCACGCCGCTGACGGTCAAGGTCAATGAGGCCACCCGGGGCCTGGGCTCGCTCAAGGTCGAGCTGGTGCAGGGGGAGCGCAGCGAGCTGCTCCACGAGGAGGAGCACGCGCAGCTTCCCCCCTGGAAGTTCTGGGGACCGCGGGTCGAGGAGAAGCAGTTCGAGCTGACCGTCGGCCGCCAGCATCAGGACTGGTTGAAAGAAGGCACCGCCAGCCTGCGGGTCACCGCCGGCCGCGCTCCCGCCTGGATCATGCGTCCCGACCCGGCGGTGGAAGAGCTGGAGCTTCCGGTGCGGTTGCGTCCGCCGACGTTGACCATCTCCTCGCGCAACGTGTTCGCCGCCCAGGGCGGTTCCGAGGTCGTGGTCTACCAGGTCGGCGAGAGCTCGGTGGAAGACGGCGTGCGCGCCGGCGACTGGGT
>CAZBZH010000807.1:0-2157 GCA_964496265.1 uncultured Acidobacteriota bacterium
GTCAGCAGCCGTTTCGTCGCTCCTGGATGCACCGGCCCCGCATCGGCCAGTGCCCGCAGTTCACGGGCCGCTGTGTCCGGGGCCGAGGCGTCGGCGCACACCTGGATCAGTTCGGTGTGTCCTTCGGGCGAACGGGCCAGAAAGTCGACTTCAAAGCCTGCAGGGGTGCGCACGTACGTGACCTCGCAGTGCCGACGCTGTAGCTCGATCAGGACGGCGGTCTCGAGGGCGTGTCCGAGGTTTGCCCGGCCGCTGCGGTCAAACACGGGGATCAGTCCGGAGTCGACGGGATAGGATTTGCGCGGGTTGACCATCCGTTGGCGCTCGGAGGTGGATTCCATCCACACGGTGCGTACCAGGAAGCAGTCCTCGAGATGGGCCAGGTATTGATGCACGGTATCCCGCGAGATGCGAATACCCTGGCTCTTGAGCGCCCCGTGGAACTTCTCGACGCTGAAAGTCGATGCGGCGTTTCCGAGCAGATGGCGCACAAGCCAGCGCAAGCCGGCGACGTTGGACACGTCGTGGCGTTCGACGACGTCCCGCAACATGGCCACGTCTACGTAGTTCCGCAGGAGCTGGGCGCGGGTGGGATCTTCGAGCGCTTGCGCTTCCGGGAATCCGCCAAAGCGCAGCCAGTCGCCAAAGGCCGCTTCGACTTCACGACGCCGCCGCGTCGTCCAAGATGTGGGCTCGCCGAGCTTCCCGGAGCCCTGATGTTCGAGAGCTTCGCGGAAGCTGAACGGGAATAGCGGCACTTCCCAGGCCCGTCCACGGAGTTCGGTCGCGATCTCCCGCGACAACATCGCTGCCGACGAGCCGGTCACGATGACCTCACACGGCTCGGTGTCCAGGAGTCGCCGAACGAATCGCTCCCAGCCCAACACGTTCTGGATCTCATCGAAACACCACAGAGTCGTGGCGCCGTCGTCGCTCGGAAGCGAGCGTGCGCTCAGCCCCGAGCCGCTACGGACCTGGCGTTGATAACTGTCGAGCAAGTAGCCGAGGTGCTCGCCCCGGAGCTCCGAGAGTCGCTCGTCCTCGAAATTGATGAACGGGACCCGGGAGCGGTCCATCCCGCGATCCAGGGCCTCCCGCCGAAGTTGATGGACGTAGGTTGTCTTGCCGGCGCGCCGCATCCCGATGATCGCCGTGGCCTTGCCGGCAAATCGGCTCGTCCCGTGGATCCGTCTGGGAGTGCCGTTGGGAACCGGCCCGACCAGAGAATCCGCGAGTTTCTCGTCGAGGGTGGCCTTGGCCGTTTGAGATAAGGTCGGATGAAGCATATTCTCCCTGCTTGAGGGTTAATATATCTATAAATTCTCCTTTTCGCAAGGTGAAATGGGCTGGGGGCGTGCGGCGGGAGGCCCGGGCTCAGGCGGCGGACGAGACCCGCTGACCCCACAGGTTGCGGCTCCAGCGACCGATCGCCTCCCAGTCACGGTAGTCCCCCGGCTTCACGCCGGAGATCCGCGAGAGCACCCGCAACAACAAGCGGATGTACCAGGGCCCCCTGGACACGCTCAGCACACCGGCGAACCCGCCGGTCTCGAGCTGCACCGCGTCGGGCAGCAGCGCGCGGAGTTGCCGGGCGTAGGTTTCGGCCCTGGCTGCGCCGCCATCGCCGGGCTTGGCCAGCGCCAGGCAGGTGAAGAACAGCGCGACCGGAACCTTGCTCAACGCCTCGCGATGGGCCTCGACGAACGCCGTGGCATCGGGCAACCAACGGTCGAAGCGTATGGCGCTGCCGATCACGACCTGGTCGTAGCCGGCGAGATCCTCGACCTCTTCCGGGCTCCGCACCTCAACGCGGGTGGCGTCGGGGTGCTGCTCCCGCAGGGTCTCGCCGATGAAGCGGGCGACCTCGGCGGTGGAGCCGAGTTTGCTGTCGTAGGCGACGAGGACGGCGGTGGCCTTGGTGTTGGCGTTGCTCTTCGTGTTGGCGCGGGTCTTGGCGTTCATGGCGGCCTCCTACACGGTTCGTGGTCGGTAGGATCATTCTCGGATCTGGCAAGAGAATGGGCCATGGCCGAGAGTCTCGACTCTCTTGCCGATCGTCCTCGGTACCGTCTCGGGAGCGAGAGGTGGATCGCCGATCGGCTCCCCTACGCCGCCTTCAGCCACTGCTTGCAGGCTTCCATCGTCGGGAACACCTGC
>CAZBZH010000808.1:0-2148 GCA_964496265.1 uncultured Acidobacteriota bacterium
TACCAACATTCATGATGACCGCGTGTGCGACTACGTCTATACGATCGTGTGGCGGTCGCCTTGGGTCGAATGGGTCGACAAGGTGGTCAAACTCCGCGACGGGCGGGTCCGTGTGCACGCCAGCTTTCGGGCCCCGCATGCGGTGGTGGAGCGCAATCGTCGCTTGTACCTGATCGACTCGGCCGGCGTCCGCCTGCCGATGGAGTGGGGGGCCGAATTCGAGGTGCCCTGGCTGCGGATTTCGGGCAGTCGCGGGCGGCTTCCGGCGGTGGGGGAGCGGTTTGTAGGACCCGATATTCAGGCCGGTTTGCAACTCGCGACGTTTTTGTACCTGGCCGAGGAAGAGGGGCGAGCCCCGTTTTTGGGGCAGTTAGAGGCGGTTGACGTTGCAAATTACGACCAAAACCTCGGTCGGTTGCGAATCTTTCCGAAAGGAACCCGAAGTTATATTGACTGGGGCCACGTCCCTGGGGGAGGATTAGGAGTAGAGGCGTCGGCGGAACGAAAGCTCGACGTGCTACGGAACGTCTACGAGCGAGGTCGTTTGATCGCGAGTTCGCCGTACCGGATCTCCGACGGCAAGGAGGTCACCTTTATCTCGGGACACGACTGACGTTGGCGTGAACCGGCGGAGATATGCGAATGAATAACACGGATCTGCTGTTCGGCTTCTTCGAAATGATGATGACCCAGGTACGCTTGCCTCCCGGACTGGAGTGGCTACCGGTGGTTGGCGCATTTGCCGCCGTCATGGTCGGACTGATCACGATCCTCCGCGGCGCAAAATTCGCCCGCGGCAGCTATTCCTTCGGCTTCTTTGTCGCCGGTGGCATTGGCGGTTACTTCCTTGGACAGAACCTCGGCTTTGAGCCCGCCCTCGCGGCCGGGATCACCGGTCTCGTGGCCGCACTGCTCGGCTTCGTCTTCTTCCGCCTCTGGCAGGCTGTCATGCTGGCCGGGGTGGCGATGGTCGTTGCTACGTGCGTCTACACCGTCGGCTACCTGACGCCGGAGATTCATGCCTGGACGCAGGGACCGCCGGCCGAAGGGCTGGTCTTTGAACTGCCGCAGGCGATCGAAGCGTCGGCCGAGGCCCAGGGCCTTCCCGAATGGCAGGCCCGTCTGGCCAGCATCGGCACCGAAGCCCGCGGTTTGTGGGATCACCTGAACGTCAGCGTGCCGAACTTCCAGGGCACGCTCTTCTCCGTTCTGGGCGGATCGGGACTGGTCGGTTTGATCTTCGGTCTGCTCTGGCCACGCGCCTCGCGGGCGTTGTGGGTCGCGACCGGCGGCACGTTCACTCTTGGGCTGGGCGTCACCGGGCTGATGCAGCACTACTCGCCAGGCACGTTGGAGTGGCTGACCGCCAATCCCCAGACCGGCTGGATGATCGTTGGCAGCGTCTGGCTGACCGCGTTCGTCTATGCCCTGATGACGGGCAAGCCGGCCAAGAAGAAGCAGGACGCCGAGGAACCGTTGCCGCAAGCAGCGTGATTCAGAGGGAACAGGAAACAGGGAACAGGGTGCCTTGCGGCGCTCTGTTCCCTTGCTCGTGCGCTGGTTCGCCGTTGTCGAGCGGGCGAGGCCCTCCTGCGGGAGCACGGCCTGGAAGGCCGTGGCACATGGGTTCCCATCACGCTTACGACCGGCGAGCTTGCGGCTGCTGGTTGGCGGAGCGGCGGATGGTGGACGTCGCACTCCTGCCGGGAGGCGTAGTGCCACTGCCTTCCAGGCAGTGGTTTTGTCCGCAGGTGGCTCGAGGACAGCCGGCTGAGGGAGGTGGTGATCAAGGCAGTCCACCCCTCGAGGGGGGGGCACCCGGCCAGCGATGGCCCAGCCCGGCCAACGCTGGGCACTCGGCAAAACCCTCGCTCCCTTACTCCGTCGCTCCCTGCTCCCCCGCCCCCTCAAAATTTCCACAGGGTTTTGACATCCCGGATTGCCTCACTACAATGCTCAATCCGACTGAGTCGGAAGGTCCGTGTATGCCCGGACTGCAGCGTTGGTTAGCTTGCTCTCGACCAGATCACGCGATCAAGTTGGGGTGTGGGCCCGGCGGCGATGTGGTCGATAATGAGAGCGATGCTGCTGTAGCTCAGTGGTAGAGCGCTTCCTTGGTAAGGAAGAGGTCGTGGGTTCAATCCCCAC
>CAZBZH010000809.1:0-899 GCA_964496265.1 uncultured Acidobacteriota bacterium
GCATCGACACCGCCACCATCGGCCCGATGGCGGGTGGCCAACGCAATTTGCCTGTGAGGCGTGCGCCGCTCAGCGTCGTCGGCGGAGCAGTGCGAGTCCGCCGAGGCCTAAGAGGACCATGGACGAAGGCTCGGGGACCAGGGCGATCTCCAGGCCGTTGATAAAGACGTCGTGGTTGCTCGAACCGCTCGATGCCGAGGGCAGGCCGGTGAGGATGATCTCGCCCGAACCGTTACTGGTCGCGTTGAGGGTGATGGTGTAGTTGGAGGTCAGGTCGGTTGGCAGGCCGGGGCCTGTGCCGTTGGCATCGAAAGACAGTGTCGCGGAGTCGCCGCTCTCGACGCTCCAGTCGGCGCTACGGACCGGCCCGGTGGAGGACGCATCGAAGCCCCAGATCGTGACGGTGTAGTCGGCGTTGGCATCCAGGCCGCCGACGGTGATCTCCAGGCCCTTGGTCGTGCCGGAGGAACCGTCATTGGAGAAGATGAAGTCGTTCCACATGTCGGCCTCGGCGCCGCCGCCGTTGCCTGTGATGCGGTCGCGGTCGTCGATGGTTCCGCCGCCGACTGCGGTGGTCGAGACGGTGTAGGTGCCGTCGGTGCCGTTGCCGGTGGCGTCGGTGCCCAGCCAGCCGATCTGCGTCGGGCTGATGCCGCCTTGCTGGTCGCTGTTGAAGTCGACGCGAAGGGTGTAGTCGACCAGGCCCGTGTTGGCCGTTGCGTCCAGCACGAGGGTGTCTTGCGCCCCATTCAGGCCCGCCGAGCCCGACAGACCCGACCGGTAGGACCAGACCTTGCCGTCGATATTGACGCTACCGGAGCCGGCGTCGTGGACGGCCTTGAGCTGCTGGAACTGCGAGGCGTTGTAGCTGAGCCCGGCGACCTGCGACAGGCCGATGA
>CAZBZH010000809.1:916-2145 GCA_964496265.1 uncultured Acidobacteriota bacterium
GTCCCAGAAGGCGACGTCATCGATCAGGCCGTTGGCGTTTTGTTCCGAGCTGCCGCGTCCGCCGATCGAGGCGGTCCCGGGTGCGCCCTCGCCGAGCACAGTCCCGGCACCGGCAAAGCTATGGACGGTCGTGCTCAGCTCGCCGTTGAGGTAGGTGCGTACATTTTGGCCGTCGTAGCTGAAGACGACGTGGTTGAAGCCCGAGGCGGTGATGGACTCCGTTGTAAACGTGGTCGTGCCGCCGATCTGGGTCCCACCGCTACGGGCGTAGGTCTGCAGGTTGCCACCGCCGTCGGTGCGGATCAAGAAGGATCGCTGGGCGGTTCCGTTGCTCCACTGGGAGACCGTTCCCTGGCCGCCTACGGAGTCGGGGTTGAACCAGAGCGAGGCGGTGAAGGCGGTCTTGCCGACGGCCGGGTCGGCGAACCCGACAAACTGGGTGCCAGCGCCCGTGAAGTCGTAGGCATTTCCGATCGCGCCGGGCTGGACGGTGATGCCGGTGCCGTTGAGCGTGCCGTCGGCGTTGCCGGTGCTGTCTGTCGCGGTGGTCCCGCCGGTGATCGCGTCGAGTGTGTAGTGCGCGGTGAGCCCCGCGTCTGCCTGCCCGGCCAGGCCCAGCACGCAGAGTGATCCGATCAGAGCAGTGGTCTTAAAACGCATGGGGTATTCCTTAACAGACGTATCCTTCAAGTTCGATATGCATTAGCGTCGGCGGCGGAGCAGTGCGAGCCCGCCGAGGCCCAGCAGGGCGAGGGATGACGGCTCGGGGATGACCGTACCGGAGAAGCGCACCTCGGAAAGGCCGACGACGTTGTCCGAGTCGCCGTAGTTGCTGGTGATGTCGAAGCGGATCAGCCGGACGTTGTCGGTGCCCGCGAGGTCGGAGAGGATGACGACCTGGCCTTCGTCATCGGTAAGGCCTGTCGCCTGGTCGAACACGAAGCTGCCCAGCGAGGTGAACGAGCCGCCCTCGCTTGACGCGACGCTGATCTCGACGTCCTTGGCGCCGCGGTCGGTGTTGCCCGCAGCGGCCTCGTTGTAGTTCCACACGCGCAGCGCATCGAGGTCGTAGTTGCCTTCGAGGTCGTAGGTGATGTGTGAAGGCAGCACGTCGTTGCCTTCATCGGACTGGAACGGGCCGTCGGTCAGCCACATCGCGCCGGCGTCGGTGTTGTGCGTGCCGGCGACGGCGTCAAAGCCCGACCCGTTGATCGTGTCCACCGCGAGGC
>CAZBZH010000810.1:0-2143 GCA_964496265.1 uncultured Acidobacteriota bacterium
GGAGACGCCGGGCTGGATCTGGCCGCGGCCCTGCTGGACGAAGAGAGCGACATCGTCAGCACCGCGTCGGAGCCGGCCGTTGGCGCCCGGGGGCGCTGGGGCTGGTTGGCCCTGGCGCTGGTGGCCCTGGTCGCCCTGGGCGCGATGCTGCGCCCGGGCTGGCTCGGAGCCGCGGGAGAGGACGCCCCGAGAGTGGTGCGCAGCACCCTCAATCTGCCCACGGGGTGGCAATCGGAGACGGTGCGCATCAGCCCCGATGGGCGGGTCGTCGCCGTGGTGGCGACGCCCGTGGGGCTACCCGGCGACGGCCGCGGGCGCCGGGCGTTCGTCAGGGTGCTGGACCGCCACGGGGATTTCGTGCAGTTGCCCGGTGAGCTGGACAATAGCTGGCTGCGGTTCTCCCCCGATTCCTCCGAGGTGGCGGTTCTGCAGCGCGTGGTCGCCGGCGTGAGCGGCATCGGGCTCGTGCGCATCCCGTCCGACGGGTCGGCGCCGCCCTCGTTGATCGCCGAGTGGCAGGACGAATGGCACTCCGATGTGATGTGGAGTTCCGACAACGAAATGCTGGTGCTCGGCATGGAGCCACCCCGGCTGATCCGCTTGCGGCTCGACGGCAGCCCGGCTCCGGCCCCGGTTCCCCTCGAGTTCAAACGGCCGAACTCGTTCTTCGAAATGCACGGGTTGTTTCCCGACGGGTCGATCCTCGGGACCGTCGAATCCTGGATCGGCGGATACCACCAGGACGCCGCCCGACTCGATCCGGAGAGCGGCGAGATCACCGAACTGATCGACCGCGCCTTCGAGCCGGTCTATCTCCCCACGGGCCATGTCGCCTTCACCCGCCGGGATCAGTTGCTGGCGGTGGACTACGACGCGGCGACCCACAAGGTCACCTCGGTGCCCCGCCTGCTCGAATCCGGGCTGCGGGCGGACATCGACCTGACCGCGGCGATCTTCTCGGTATCCGATCGCGGGGATCTGGCGCATCTCGAGGGGGGCATGGTCGGCGAGCAGCGTCGGCTGGTCTGGGTCGAGCCCGACGGTTCCACGTCTCCCTGGTCCGAGCTACGCGCCGCCTTCGTTGCCGGGCACCTGGACGACAGCCAGGACGGGAAGGTGATTGCCTTCGTCCGCCTGGCCACCAGCGGCCTGTTCGAGGTCTGGGCCAGTGAGGTCGATGACCCTTCGCCACGCAAGGTGCTGGCCTATCCGGAAATGGACTGCTCGGACATCACCGTCTCGCCGCGGGGCCGGCGGGTCGCGGCCCACTGTCTCGGCGACCTGCAGCGTCGGGGGCTCTACATCGCCGACTTTCCCAATGTGGGCTCGGCCGGGACCCGGGTCTACGCGACCGCCCCCGAGGCGCAGACCCGGCCGGCGAGTTTCGGTCCCGAAGGACGGCAACTATTCTTCACCGAACGTCGCCAGGGGATCTACAGCCTCAAGATGCTGGAACTCGACGAAGAGGGCAACGCCACCGAACCGCGCACGATCGAGGGGCTCAGCGGAGACGTCGCCTACGCCATGGTCTCTGACGACGGCAAGCTGATCGCCTTCTCCGAGTGGGAGGGCAATGCCTGGTCGATTCAGGTCGCTCCCTGGGACGGCGCGCGCCCGGGGCCGGCGCGCCCGGTGATGCGCTCGGAGATGTGGGCCTTCGACTGGTCCGGCGTGCAAAAGGGAGACGCCTGGGAACTGGTGGGTACGCCGATGAACGGCGGATCCACCCGCTTCTGGATCGACCCCCGGGGCCGAGTCACCGGAAGCGAGGCGATCGCCGGCACGATGACGCAGAACCTACGGCTGATCGGTTTCACCTTCCTGCCCGACGGCCGCACCCTGGCGATCGAATCCGGCCCCAGGGAGATGGAAGGGGGCGGCGTGCGGCTGGTCACCGACTGGGGGCGTGGGCTGGCGGCGGGTGACTAGAATGCGGGCCTGGAGGTACCCGTGCCCGAAGGTCCCGAGATTCGCCTGGCCGCCGATCGTGTCGCGTCGGTCATCGAGCGCAAAGGTCCGCTGGAAGTCTGGTTCGCCTTCCCCGAACTGAAACTGTTCGAACCGCTGCTCTCCGGGCGGGAAGTGCACTCGGGCGAGACCCGGGGTAAGGCGCTGCTGCTCCGTTTCCCCGACGGGCTCAACG
>CAZBZH010000811.1:0-2141 GCA_964496265.1 uncultured Acidobacteriota bacterium
GTTGGTGTGCGACACCCCGGCAAAGGCCCGGGCCTCGGACCACAACCGCTCCCCCGCCTCTTCGGCACCGTCGCCCAGAAAGAGATCCTTGCGGAACCTCTTGATGGCCACCCGCCGCTGGGCCTGGCCGTCATTGGCCAGGTAGACCGTACCGACCGGGCCGTCACCGATTGTCGAAAGGGTTTCGTATCGAGCAAGACTCATCAGGTTTCCGTATCTACTATTCGATGACCGACACGCGCCAGGCGGACCCGCGGTATGCGGGGCTGTCGCGATCTTCGCAGCGGCCCATGATCTCACGGTAGAGGCTCGCGGCCTCGGACCAGCGGCCGCTCACGTCCATCGCGGTGGCCTGCTCCAGCATCGGGGTCACTTCCGCGTCGCAGGCATCCGGGTGCCGCTCCATCCAGGCGGCATGGGCCGCAAGCGCCGCCGCGACGTCGAAATCCTCTTCCTCTCCTGTCGAACCGACGGCGAGCATCCCGAACACGACGACCATCACCAACAGGTAACCGATCAACCAGGGAGGTAAACGGATTCCTTGCCGCGGCGCCGAGCTCGCCTTGGAATCCAAGGCGCTCGATTCGGCGGCCGGGGCCGGGTCGACCTTACCGGAATCGGCCGTCGCGACCGGAGCCTCGAGGGCGGCCAGCTCGATCCGGTATCGACGGCCGATTCCGAGCTCATCCCCGACCTGGACCACGGCCGTCGACGCCTGTCGCCCATTGTGCAGCATGACCGCGGAGCCGAGCGACCTGGCCTCCAGCCGACCGTGCGCTGCCTCGAGCGACACGTGCTCGTCCTGCACCGCACCGTCTCCGGGCAGCCGAACATGACAGCCTGCTCCCTTGCCCAGCAGGCAGGGGAACTGCTCGATGACGAAACTCCGTCCATCCAGCAACCCGCCGTGAACGACGAGGCGCATTTTCCCTCGCGACGTCATCCGTCCCCTCCACCGAACAGCTCGCCACTGGCCAGACGCACCAGAATCGGCCCCAGGATGATCAGCATGTTCGCCAGCATCATCAGCGTGGCCGGCAAGGCCATCTTGTTCGAAGCCTCTCGCGCCAGGCGCTCTGCTCTCATGGTCCGCTTCTGCCGGATCTCTGCGGCCTGCGTCCGCAACACCTCCGACATCGGAGTACCCAACTCGTCTCCCAGCCGGATTGCAGTGACGACGGCGACGAGATCGTCCAGCTCCAGCCGCGACGAGAGCGCCTCCAGCGCCTCGGCGAACGACTTCCCGGCATCGATGTCGCGGAGCATCAGCTCGAGCTCGGCGTAGAGCGGCTCGTCGGGCTCTCGCTCGATCAGCGACTGGACGGCTTGCTGGAAGGTCGCGCCCGCGTCCATCATCAGCACCACGCCGTCGAGTGCGAACGGGATGCGGCGGCTGATGCGAACCAGGCGATGTCGTGCAGCCTGCGTCAAGGACACCGTCGAGAAACCGTATCCGGCGATCAGTCCGACCAGAGGGAAGAGAAGTCCAACCGTACCGGCCAGCGCGAACTGAAGCGCCAGGGCCCCCAGCCCCGCAAGCACCGAGTTGAGCAACGCCCTGCCCAGCAGATCGCTGGGCCGTCGGTCCTGCTGGCCGAGATGGGCCAGATTCCGTTCGATCTGGCGCAGCCGGCTGCGAAACCGTGGAGCACCTAAGATCAGGCCCCGCTCTGCGACCCTGTCCCCCCAGCTCCGTGGCAAGACCGTCGTAGAGCATCTGCGCAGCGTTGCCGCCTCGCCCCATCTGGACCGCCGACGCGTTGGCATCTCGCACGATGCGAGCACCCTGAGCCAGCGCGATTCGTGAGATCAGGAAGGCGCTGACCCCGGCCAGAACCAACCCCGCGATCATGTAGGTCTCGGCGTTCATCATTAGAGCTCCGGATTCGCCAGGCGGTTGACCATCACGTAACTGGCAGCGACCATGACGGCGGTCAGCACGAGGATCACGTTTCCGATGAACGTGTTGAACAGCACCTGATTCCACTGCGGATCGATGAAGTTGAACATGATAAGGAACGCGATCGGGGTCGCGGTCATGATCTTGGCGCTGAGCCGCACGCTCGCGGTCTCGACCCGCACACGCTCCTCGAGGCGCAGGATCTCTCGAATGGACTTCTCGATTTGCTCGACGATCTGGA
>CAZBZH010000812.1:0-2133 GCA_964496265.1 uncultured Acidobacteriota bacterium
AGCAGCGTTTCGATCCGGGCACCCTCGGCGGCCTCCCGATCCCCCGCTCCCGGCAGCTCCTCAGGTTGAGCCGGCACCGCCGCCTGCACCTCGGGTTCCCGGTCCCCTGCGGCGCCAGGGCCGAGGAACCAGAAGGCGGCGAGGGCGACCAGGGCCAGACCGGCGACCGCCGCGACCCCGATCAGCACGCGGTTGCTCTTGCGCTCGGGCTCGGGCGCCTTTGCCGGAGTCCCCCGCCAGTCGCTCCGCCGCCGACGCGGCGGGGCCGCGGCCTCCTCCCTGTGATCTTCGTCCTCGTCGTCCCACCCGTCGGCGTCGGCGGGCGACGGCCGCGACTCCCGAGCCTCGCGGATCGCCTCGACCGGCGGTTCCGGCGCCTCGGCCTCGTCCGCTTCCTTCCGTTCCGGAGCGGGCACTTCCGCATCAGGCGCATCAGGCGCATCAGGCGCATCAGGCGCATCAGGCGCTTCAGGCGCTTCAGGCGCGGGTACTTCGGCCGCAGGCACCTCCGTCGCGGCACCGTGCGCCTCAGGCTCGGCCGGCGACGAATCCGCCGGCGGCGGATCCGGAACGGCGACCGGGCGGGGCCGCGGGGTTCCCGGACGCGAAGAACGGCTCGACTCCCGTTCCTTGATGTCGATCTGCGAAAGCTGCACCTGCCACTGTGAGTCGGCGGGCCACAGCTCCCGGGCCTCCTGGGCCGCGCTGCGGGCGCCGGCCCACTCTCCGGCCCGTAGCGCCGCGGTACTGCGGGCCAGGGCGGCCCGGTACTCCCGGTAGGGAACGCCCTCGGCGTTGATGCTCATCACCCGGTCGAGCATGCCCCGGGCGGCCCCGTCGGTCGGATCCTCACGCATGGCGTCGACCAGCATGCGGCGCGCCTGTTCGGTGTCGCCGGTATCCAGCACCCGTTCGATGGCAACCAGGTGGGTCGGTGTGGTGGCGCCCAGCAATCCCGGGTCGGTCCCCGCCGCGACCCGGGTCAACACCTGCTCCAGCTCATCCAACACCTGCTCGGCATGAGGCGGACGCGCCTGCGGATCCTTGGCCAGCAGCCGCGCCACGATGGTGTCCAGCTCCGCCGGGAGTTCGGGAACCCGCGCACGCATCGGCTCGGGGTCCTCGCGCAGCATCATGCTGGTGGTCAACGCCTCGCTGGGCGCGTCGAAGGGATGGACCCCACCGAAC
Source organism: uncultured Acidobacteriota bacterium (assembly GCA_964496265.1). Taxonomy (GTDB): domain Bacteria; phylum Acidobacteriota; class Polarisedimenticolia; order Polarisedimenticolales; family Polarisedimenticolaceae; genus Mor1. Next base: position 1,189 of record CAZBZH010000812.1, read on the forward strand.
AGCTCGTAGAGCACGATGCCCAGCGAGAACAGATCGCTGCGGTGCCCCACCGGCTCCGCGCGGAGCTGCTCCGGGGACATGTAGCGATAGGTGCCCGGCTGGGTCACGGTGTGGGTCAGGTCGGAATCCTCGACATGCACGATGCCGAAATCGACCAGCGTGACGTGATCCCGGTCGCCCAGCCGCGAGATCATGATGTTGCTCGGCTTGACGTCCCGGTGCACCACCTGGTTCCCATGGGCGTGCCCCAGCCCGGCGCAGATCTGGATCGCGATGCGAATCCGGTCGGTCAAGCTGCGGCTGCGATCGGCGATCACCCGGGAGAGATCGTCACCGTCGACGAACTGCATCACGAAGTACGCCCGGCCCTCGTGCTCGCCGTGATCGTAGGTGTTGACCACGTTGGTGTGGGACAGGCGCGATGCGACCTCGACCTCTCGCCGGAAGCGCAAGCGGGCCTGCTCGTTGCGGGACAGGCGCTCGGAGAGCACCTTCACCGCAACGACCCGATCGAACATCTTGCTGTCGATCGCCTTGTAGACCTCGCCCATCGCCCCGGAACCGAGCAGTTCGACGATGCGATAGGGCCCGAGCTGTTCGAGACCGCTCATCGGGCGCCCCCACCGTCCCTCTCGCCCCGTGCCCGTTGGCCCCGTGCCCGTTGGTCCAGGTCCCGTTCGCCCAGGTACGCGGCGATGTCGGCCCAGCCCTCGGCGGGACCGCGCCACTCGAGGCCGGCCAGGTCGTCTTCGATGGGCACATCCCGGCGCAGGGTGGCGAGCTTGCGGTAGAGCGCCACCGCCTCCCGGTGCTCGGCAAGGTTGCGGGCAAGCCCCGCGGCGCCCCGGGGCTTGACGCTCCACTGCTCGACGTCGTCGGGGATCGCATCGACGTGGCCGTATGCGGCCAGCACCGTCGAGGACGAGCGGGCGCCCCAGCGTGACA
>CAZBZH010000813.1:0-2133 GCA_964496265.1 uncultured Acidobacteriota bacterium
GGACAACGACTGCGACGGCGCCGTCGACGAGTTCACCCAGATCATCGGCTCCGACACCGGCATCTGCGTTAGCGGCCTCGCCCTTTGCCGCCAGGGCAGCTGGAGCATCGAGAGCGAGCCTCAGCAGACGCCTCAGCGGGAGGTCCCCGACGGCCTGGACAACGACTGCGACGGCGCCGTCGACGAAGACCCCGACGACAGTGACGCCGACGGCTTCAGCGACGCCGAGGACAACTGCCCGTTCACCCCCAACCCGGAACAGAACGACGTCGACGGCGACGGCCGCGGCGACGCCTGCGACAACTGCGTCGAGAACGCCAACCCGGCCCAGCTCGACGGCGACGGGGACACCCTGGGAGACGCCTGCGACAACTGCCCGCAACACGTCAACCCGGATCAGGACCCCGAGGCCTGCGCGCCGGCCGGCGAGGACAGCGACGGCGACTTCACGCCGGACCAAGCGGACAACTGTCCCGACGTCCCCAACGTCGAACAGGAAGACGAGGACCTGGACGGCGTGGGCACCGCCTGCGACAACTGCCCCGACGCCCCCAACCCGGACCAGGGACCGGCCCCCTTCCCCAGCCTGATCTCGGCGGCGGACAAGGGGCGCATGCTGTGGCCCTTCCCCGATGACGTGTTCTTCGTGCGCGGCGATCTCGAAGGGCTCCCCGCCTACGAGACCTTCGAAGAGGGCGAACTGATCGGCGCCACCGAACTCTCGATCGCCGACGACCAGCCTGAGCCGGGCCAGGGCTTCTGGTACCTGATCCGGCTGTCGGCCTCCTGCGGCACCTGGCAAACGACCCCGGGGGCCGAGCCCGAACGGGACGCAAACCTCCCCTGATCCCCGGGTGGATCGCAGGGTTCGCGGCGAGGGGGGCTTCAAAGCCCCCCTCTTTTTTGCCCTTGGCCCTGTGGTAGGATCGCGGGTCGCCTAGGGCGACGAGGGCCCTGAGGGGACGTACGACCAGGAGGGTGGGATGACGACGAACGCGGAGGCCCCGAAGGGGCTGCTGGATAAATTTCTGAACGCCATCGAGGTCGCCGGCAACAAGCTGCCCGACCCCGCCGTGCTGTTCCTGCTGTTGATGGGGATCGTCTGGCTGCTGTCCTGGCCCCTCTCCATGGTGGACTTCAACGCGATCCACCCGGGCACCGGCGAACCGATCGCCGTGGCCAACCAGGTCAACGGGGCATCGCTGGCCACCCTGATGTCGACGATGGTCAATACCTTCGTCACCTTCGCCCCGCTGGGCGTCGTGCTGGTCGCGCTGCTGGGCATCGGCGTTGCCGAACACACCGGGTTCATCGGCACCCTGCTCAAGTCGATCCTCAGCATCACGCCCGAGGCGCTGTTGACCCCGATGATCATCCTCGTCGGCGTGGCCAGCCACTACGCCGTAGACGCCGGCTACGTGCTGGTCATTCCACTGGGCGGGGTCATCTTCTACGCCGCGGGCAGACACCCGCTGGCCGGCATCATGGCCGCCTTCGCCGGCGTCTCCGGCGGCTTCTCGGCCAACTTCCTGATCCCCAGCGCCCTGGATCCGCTGCTTCAGGGCTTCACCCAGGCCGCCGCCCAGGTGGCCGACCCCAACGTCCAGGTCAGCGTGGTCAACAACAACATCTTCACCGCCGCCTCGACGGTGGTCATCACCGTGCTCGGCTGGTTCATCACCGACCGCATTGTCGAGCCCCGCTGCAAGAAGCTGGCGATCGACGGCGATCCCGACGAGATGCCGAAGATGGAGAAGGCGACCTCCAAGGAAATCACCGGCATGTGGGCCGGTATCGCCGCCATGCTCGTCGGCGTGATCGCGCTGATCGCCTGGCTGGTTCCCGAGGACTCCTCGCTGCGGCTGAACGGTGAGATCACCAACTTCGGCGCGCCGATCATGCGTTCGATCGTTCCGCTGATCTTCCTGCTGTTCCTGATTCCCGGCATCGTCTACGGCTACATCGCCGGCACGGTGAAATCGCACCGCGACATCGTGCAGGGCATGTCGAAATCGATGAGCACCATGGGCTACTACCTGGTGCTGGCCTTCTTCTGCTCGCTGTTCATCTGGATGTTCGGCCAGAGCAACATCGGCATCCTGCTGGCGGTCAAGGGCGCCGACGTGCTGAAGG
>CAZBZH010000814.1:0-2132 GCA_964496265.1 uncultured Acidobacteriota bacterium
ACGACGTGGTGAGCTCGACGATCGATTCAGCGGCGGAGACGGTGACCGTCTCGACCAGGGCGTCGGTCGAGAGGGGCTTTGGGGTTACCGGCGGAATGTCCAGCTGGAGCGGTGGGGTGTCGCTGACGACCACGTCGTCGACGGCGACAAACGAGGTGTAGGGGCTGACCAATCGATGTTCGAGGGCAAGCTCGGTCACCTGGCGCACGACCTTCCGCGAGGGCTTCCCCGGTTTGAGATTGAGCAGCGTTTCGATCTGCTCCCGGGCCCAGACCGACGCGATGGCGGCGTGCTTCTCCTCGAGATCGGGCAGGCGAACGGGGAAGGCCTGTTCCCAGGGGATGCCGTCCAGGTAACCGCGCACGATAACCTGCCCCTCGGCCCCGCCGAAGTATCGCCCGGCGACCACCAGGTTCTCGCCGGCGAACAGGGTGCGCGGCTCGCTCACCGTCAGATCGTCGACGGGCAGATGGCCCCAGTCCAGGGTCACATCGCTCAGATGGGGCAGCCGGATCCAGTCGCGGAAGCGCTCGATGCCGACGATATCCCGCTTGCCGCGGGGGGTGATCGTGGCCCCGTGGCCCACCTCGGCCATGCGGCGCAGCAGGGAGCTGTTCGGGTTGTCGCCGAGGCCCACGGTGAAGATGCGGATCGCCTCGGGCAGTTCGGCGACCCGTTCGATCACCCCGTCGTCGTAGCCGATCTGGCCGTCGGTCAGGAAGATCACCATGCGGTAGCGGTCCGGCTCGATCGCCGTGGCCACGGCGCGTTCGACACCGCCGAGTATCTCGGTGCCGCCGCCGGCCCGGGCGCTGTCGATCCAGGCGAACGCCGCGTCGAGTTCCTTACGGGTGGCTGGGATCGGCGTCTCCTCGTAGTGGGAGGTGTCGCCGGAGAAACGCACGACGTTGAACAGGTCGTCAGGGCTCAGCGACTCGAAAGAATCCCGCACGAAGTGTTTGGCGTGACTGAGCGGCTGCCCGCTCATGCTCCCCGAGGTGTCGATCACGAAGACCACCTCCTTGGAGGCCGGCGGGACCTCCACCGCCTCGGGGTTCGGTTGCAGGATCAGGGTGAAGTAGCCGTCGACCCCGGCGCGATGGGCCACCAGTCCGAGTTCCGGGGCATCGCTGCCGACCGACCAGCGCAGCACGAAGTCCCGGTCGGGAATCCGCTCGCCGGGCGCCAGGGAGACGGCGGCGCGCCGGGGCTCCGGGTCCTCGATGATCCGGATGTCGTGGGTCGGGCTCTCGATCGAGCGGATCGGAATCCCGGCGTCGATGGAGACGTCGAGGGCGACCGTGGGACCCGGCCGGCCGTCGGCACACGCGCTGGCCGCCGATTCGACGCCCGACACCCGATCGAGCCATGGCTCCGCAGCGGCATCGCCTCCGTAGCGCGGAGCGATGGTCAACGGCATGACCCATTCCCAGACCCCATCATCGAAGGCCAGGGTCTGCACCGCCTGCAGGCGGACGCGCACTTCACCGGACGGTTCCAGGTTGGCCACGTTCTGGGTGAAGACATCGGGCCGTTCCTGAACCAGCAGCGCCGCCTGGCGGCCCTCGTCCCGCGCCGTTTCGTAGGTCTTGCGCGCCTCCTCCTTCGGTTGGATCACGCCGCGCACGATGCGGTTGCGGGTTTCGAGCTCGAACCCGTCGACCGCGGCCCGGGGAGGCAGCGGGAAGGTGTAGAAGGCCTCCACCGGAACGTCGAAGGGATTGGCGAAACGCTGTTCCAGTTCGATCCGCGCCACGAAGTTCGAGATCTTCACATCGATCCGGGTCTCGAGCAGCGGCAGCGTCACCGCTTCCCCCTCTTCCCCGGCACCGTACAGGGTGCCGGCCGGAGGCGGGCAATCGAGGCCGGCCGCCTCGGCGGACAGGGGCAGCATCGGGACCGACAGGATCCAACACAGCATCCAACACAGGATCAGGGTTCGTTTACGCATGACGTCCTCCCTTCGTCATTCCTTGGTTGGGTGACGAATACAGGGTTCCGGCGCCCCGTTCGACAGCGGCGGACTTCGCTCGCTGTATCGCCGCAGCGCCGCGCGGCGGTCGCCGGGCAGCGGCCGATGGATCGGGGGATGTATCGCGCGTATTGCCAGCGACTTCCGGCTGGTGCACGCT
>CAZBZH010000815.1:0-2125 GCA_964496265.1 uncultured Acidobacteriota bacterium
ATCCATTCCGCCGGCGTCAGGGATCTCCCGGGCGGGCAGGTCCCAGCTCCCGCGGAACGGGCTGAGTCCGGCCGGGCGCTCGAGCAGCACCTTGTCCCCCCGTTCGATCCAGGCGGCGGCCACCTGGACCGTCCGGGTCCGGGCCCGGGGCACCGGCCGGGGAAAGGCTTCGGGGCGGCCCTGGCGGCAGGCCTCGCAGTGCCGCCGCACCGGGCAGGTCAGGCAGCGCGGGTCCTTGGGGGCGCAGACCGTGGCTCCCAGCTCCATCAGCGCCTGGTTCAGGTCCCCGGGATCGGGCCCAAGGGCCAGCTCGGCGGCGCGCTCCCACAGGGTGCGGTCCAGCGCGCTCCCGGGCGGCTCGTCCAGGGCGTACCAGCGGCTGAGCACCCGGCGCACGTTGCCGTCGAGAATCGGTTCGCACAGGTCGAAGGCGATGCTGGCGATGGCCCCGGCGGTGTAGCGGCCGACTCCCGGCAGCGCCAGGATCTCGGCGGGGTCCCGGGGCACCTGGCCGCCGTGGTGTTCCATCACCGCCTTGGCGCCGGCGTGGAGCATTCGCGCCCGCCGGTAATAACCGAGCCCGCTCCAGCGGGCCAGCACCTCTTCCTCGTCGGCGGCGGCCAGGGAGGCCACATCGGGGAATCGCTCGAGAAAGGCCAGGTAGTAGGGGATGACCGTCGCCACCTGGGTCTGCTGCAGCATGATCTCCGAGACCCAGATCGCGTAGGGGTCGTCGGTGCGGCGCCAGGGGAGGTCCCGCCGGTTCTCCCGGTACCAGGCCAGCAGATCGGCGCGGAGTGCGGGGATCGACGGGGCGTGGCTCACTCGGCCGGGGTCTCGGGGGCCGCCTTGGCCTCGGTCGACCCGCCGGCCTGGGACGCCCGCGCCTCGGTTGCCTTGGCCTTGGGCACCCGCTGGTGCAGCCGCAGCCGCTCCACCGGCCGGCCGTGCTGGATGTGCTCGCGGAAGATCTCGTCGCAGTCCGCGGCGCTGACCCCCTGGTACCAGATTCCCTCGGGGTAGACGGCGATCACCGGGCCCACCTCGCACTGGTCCAGGCAGCCGGCGGCGTTGATCCGGACCTCGTCCTTGAGGCCCGCCTCCTTGACCGACTGTTTCAGCCGGGCCCGCAGCTCCCGGGCCCCTTCCAGGGCGCAGCAGCCCCGGGGGCTGCCCTCGGGCCGCTCGTTGACGCAGACGAAGACATGGCGCTTGTAGAGGGACATGCTGGAATGCTAGCAGCCCCGCGCCTGTGCTACATTCCCGGTTTGTTTCCAGGCCTTTGGGGCCCACCGACACGATTTCAGGAGACAGGCATGCCGCTGCTCACCATCGACACGCTGAAGAAAACCGAGAGCAAGCTCGCCGCCGAGCTCGCCGACAAGAAAGAGTCCCTGGGCCAGGCCGAGCTGCGCGCCATGCGCAAGAAGCTCAAGCGCGCCCAGCGTAAGCGCCGCCGTCTGGTGGTCGCCGACGCGAAGAAGGCCGCTGCCGCCGGCAAGAAGGCCGAGGGTGGTGAAGGCGGCGGCGAAGCCGAAGCCGCCAGCGAGTAACCCCGGTGAAGACGCCCCGGCGCGTCAGCCGCCAACGGGTCGCCCCGTGCCGGGTCTTCGACGTCCAGCAGGTCGGATACGAACTGGACGGCCATGACGCGCCCCGGGACTACTACGTCATCGAGGCGCCCGACTGGATCAACGTCATCCCGCTGACCGACGACGGCCAGGTCGTGATGGTCAAGCAGTACCGGGTCGGCGTCGAGCGCTTCACCCTCGAGATCCCCGGCGGCATGTGCGAGCCCGGGGAAGATCCGATCGAGACGGCGGCCCGAGAACTCCGCGAGGAAACCGGCTACGCCTGCGCCGAGATGATCCCCCTGGGTTCGGTCGAACCCAACCCCGCGATTCAGAACAACACCTGCTTCACCTACCTGGCACAGGGCGCCTACCAGGCCGGGCCCCAGGAACCGGACGGCGACGAGGACATCGAGCTGTCGACGGTACCTCTCGATTCGATTCCGTCGCTGATCGCGGGGGGTGAGATCACCCACTCCCTGGTGGTGGCGGCGTTCTACCTGCTCGAGCATCGCCGCTGATCCTCTGCGGCGCCCGCGCTTTGCAGCGTTACG
>CAZBZH010000816.1:0-2124 GCA_964496265.1 uncultured Acidobacteriota bacterium
GAAACTGAACACGATCTGGCTGCCATCGGGCGAGATCGCCGGGTAGCGCATCCACTCGGGCCCGGCGTGGACCAGGGATGACAGGCAGAGCAGCAGCAGGACGAGGGAGAGAACGGCGCGTCGCTTCACGGGGGGCTCCTTCGAGGCGCCGGACCTCCCGGCGCGCAAGCATGAAGCTTAACGTAACGGGAGCCCCGGTGTTTCACCCGAATCGAGCGATTCGAAGCTAGCCGCCGCAGCCTCCTCCACAGCCGCCGCCGCAACCGCCTCCCCCATCGCCGCCGCCATCTCCGCCGTCTGCGCCGACGAACCCCGCCCCGCCGTCGCCGCCGTGGCGCTTCGCCGCCTCCTGGACGTCCGCCAGGGCAGTACCGGTGAGGAACGTCCCGCCGATCACCGCGGTGCCCAGGACCACGTCGGGACCGCTGAGCTCCCACCGTTCGGGACGATTGCGAAGTGCTTCCGCCTGGACCCAGGCTTCCCGGCGCCGATGGCTGCCCCCCTCGGTGAACCGGCTTCGTGCTCGAACGGTGCCGAAGCATCCGACCAGCACCAGTACCAGGGTCAGCAGGACGAGAAAGCCGAAGGGACGCCCGGCCGGAATCGCCGCGGCGATGCGCGCGCCGGCGAGTCCGAGGGGCGCCAGCACCGCGACGGCGATCTCCGCCCAGGGAAGTTCCTCCCGGGACAGCAGGAGATCCTGTTGCTCGGCCCGGCGTTGGATGGTGTCCAACTCCGCCTGGACCGCCTTGGGCGGGCTGGCCAGAAGCCGGGGAGCGCCCTCGCCGTCGGTTTCGGCGATCGCCTTGTGCAGGGCCCGGTCGAGGGGAGGCGCGTCCTTGCCGGGCGCGTCCTGGGCGGTCAGCGACCCATCGCCGGCGACGGTGACGTGGCCGCCGTCGGACAGTTGGGCCAGCGCCGCCAGCTGCACCCGCTGGGGTCCGCCACAGAGCCAGGCGGTGACGTAGAGATCGTCTTGCGGCCCGGTCATCCCGCGCCCCCGTCCAATGGATTTGGAGCGGTAGTAGATCGAGAGGATGCAGAGGGCCGCCAACAGCCCTCCGGCGACGCCGAAGAAGATCAGGAACGGCTCCGCCGCCAGGGCCAGCGGGTTGTAGCCCGCCGCCTCCAGGGTCGTCGGCCGTTCGTCGACGATCTCGCCGGTCGCGGCGCGCACGGAGCTCAACGTCAACGACACCCCCGCCACCGAGAACAGCGCCGCGAACCGCTGCAGCATGGGCGTCGATCTGTTCCGCGGCCGCCTGGGCTTCGGTAGGAGCCAGTAGTCGTCCCGGTTGACCCGGGCCCAACGCGTATCCCGGGTGAACCGCTCGCGGGCCCCCGGCCAGATGTCCGCCGGCGGATGGTGGCCGAACCACCGGAAGTAGGTGTGCCGGGTCGACGCGTATTGATCGCCGAAGCGGACGCCCTCGTCGGTTCCACCCCGGGTCGGGCCGTGGTGCAGTTCCTGCCGCAGCACATCCCGACAGAACGGTCCCCAGTAGTCCCGGGTGTAGAGCAGATGGAGATGCCAGGCCTGGTCGACCGCATCAGACGGCGTGACCTCGTGACCAGCAGACTTGGCTAGGTAGCAGAAGCGCTTGTATTCCAGGATCACACGCTTGGCATAGCTCTCGTCCCAGCGGTTCTCGCGCGCCAGACGCGCCGCGAAGGTCAGCGTCGCATCGGGCGGTCCGATGTCATGCGCTTCAAGCCTTTGCCATAGATCGTGATCGAACCCTTGCACGGGCTTAGTCGTCGACGAAATCGCCTGAAATCACAAGCCGCGTTTGATCCCATTCCAGCACCGCCTGCGCGGTCATTGGCACCATGAAGCTCTTCTGCCCCTTCGCTGGTGCGGGATCCTTGGCGATCTCGATGATGTCGGTGGCGCCGAAGTTCTCCACCGCAATGACGCGGCCGACAGTCTCGCCGTCGCCTGTTTCAACCGAGAGCCCGATCAGATCGGTATGGTAGTATTCGCCCTCGTCGAGCGAGGGAAGCGCGTCGCGCGACACCGAGAGCACGGTCCCACGCAGCTTCTCGGCCTGATTGCGCCCGGAAATCTCGGCAAAGCGGGCGATCGCGCCGCCCTTATTGTCGCTGCGGATCGTTTTGAGGGTG
>CAZBZH010000817.1:0-1082 GCA_964496265.1 uncultured Acidobacteriota bacterium
ATCTTGCTGGCCTCGATGTCGATGGAAGGCAAGGTGACCTGGTTGAGATTCATGGCGTCTCCTCGCCCGCAGTCTAGACCAGGGCGCGGGTGCCGGCTGCCACGCCTAGCGTTTGCGGGCGGTGATCACGTGGGCGCGGATCGGGAACTCGACGCTGCCGTCCTCGGTGACGAACTCGTCCAGCTCCTTTTCCGCCACCGCCATCAGCCGGATGAACGCGTCGTCGTCGAGCTGCAGCCAGCCCCGGGCGTCGGCGTCGATCCAGGCGTGGAGCGAGGGGAAGCGGACGCGGCCCCGCAGGGTGTCGATCCGGGCGGGGATGCCGCTGCGGGTGCACAGGCGGGCCAGCGCTCCACGGTCGCCCATGGAGAACGGGCGGCGCAGCCGGCCGGCGGTCTCGTTGCCGAACAGTTCCTCGAGCAGCAGCACCAGCCGGCGGTTCGCCTCGCAGGAGTCGAGAGCATCCCAGACCGCCACCGTCAGCCGTCCCCCGGGTTTGAGCACCCGCTGCATCTCCCGCAGCGCCTCACCCGGGTCCGCGACGAACATCAGGGCGAACTGGCAGCCGACGGCGTCGAAGCGGCCGCCGGAGCAGGGGATCGAATCCGCCTCCCCCTCGGCCCAGGTTGCCGGCTCCGAGGACTCCGAGGCCACCGCAAGCATCGCCGGATCGGGATCGAGGCCGGTGACCGCGGCGCCCCGGCGCATCATCGCCCGGGCCAGGACTCCGGTCCCGCAGCCGACGTCCAGCGCCTCGCAGCGCTGGGTCAGCTCCAGCCGGTTGGCCAGGATCTCGGCCCAGGGTTCGAACAGCGCCGGGACCAGTTCACGCTGGTAGGTCCGGGCGGCGTCCAGGGACAGGGTGACTGACGAGGCGGCTTCGGACATCGTGTCCTCCGTGGGGCCTTCATGGGTGCCCCGCCGGGGGCACTAGCGTTTCTTCGATGGAAACAAGGAAGATTTGCTTCACGGCGGGCCGGGTCAAGCTCCAGAACTGCCAGCTCCAGAACCCGATGACGACCAGCAGCGCGGCCACCAGCCAGGGGCTGCGCGAGGAGACCTCGCCCGCCGCCCCGAAGGGG
>CAZBZH010000817.1:1092-2115 GCA_964496265.1 uncultured Acidobacteriota bacterium
TCGGACGGGTCGGGTGCTGCGAGCGCGACGCGGCCGACGAAGAGCAGCACCATCCCGAAAGCTATCGTCAGAAGAGGCGTGATCCCTGCAAACAGCCGTGCCCACCACCAGGCCCGCCGGCTGCCCCGGCGCAGGCCCCGGCCGATGGCCCAGGCGGACATCCCCACCCCGATGGGCAGCGCAATCATCACGCCTCCCCCCTGGAACGCCTGGATCGTGCGGGAGATCGCCCCGGCGATGCCGACCAGCGCGGCGACGTAGTAGAAGCCGGAGATGAAGCGCACCGCAGGCGGCAGGCCGGCCAGCGGGGCAGGGGATTTCTCGGACCGGGCCACGGGCACCTCCTCGAGGGCACCCTACCCCCTAAGCCCCGGAAAATTCGCGAAAAAAGCGCCCTGCGGCGCCGGCGGTAGACGATTCCGGGCCCCGGGTCGTACCCTTAAGGCGAGGACACCCGATGATCTCTGAGCTGCGAAATCGCCCCGTCTTCCGCCCGACCGGCCGCTGCGGCCAACGGGGCCTGACCTTCATCGAGCTGCTGGCCGCGATCACCATCCTGCTGGTGCTGGCCACCGCGGTGGTGCCGATCTACCACTGGTACGACAAGCGCCGGATGGAGGCCGAACTCAAGATCGGTCTCGAGACCATGCGCGCCGCCATCGATCAGTACCGCAAGTACGTCGACGAGGGGCTGATCATCCAGGAAGACATCGACCAGATGGGCTACCCGATCGATCTGGAGTCGCTGGTCGAGGGAGTGGAGCTCGGCGATCCCAACTCGCCCGAGGCCAAGACGGTCAAGCTGCTCTACCGCGTTCCGATCGATCCGTTCACCGGGCTCGACGAATGGGGGATGCGCTCGTACCAGGATGACTGGGACAGCACCAGCTGGGGTGGGGAGAACGTCTACGACGTCTACAGCCTGGCGCCGGGGATCGCGCTGGACGGAACCTACTACAGCGAGTGGTAGGACGGGCGGCGCGGTCGTTCCGCACCGCCCGGTTTCGTCTCTAGCGGATCACG
>CAZBZH010000818.1:0-2110 GCA_964496265.1 uncultured Acidobacteriota bacterium
ATGCCGGGGCCTGGGACTTGCTGTTCGCGATCGACGCGACAGACCCTGCTTCCTTGAGCCTGGTCGACTCGGTCGCTCTCCCCTCGACCAGCTTCGATGTGATCGACGGCCTTGCCTATGGTTCCAGGTCTGGCCGAACGGTCGTAATCCACGATATCCGCGACCCGGCCAACCCCGTAGAGCTGGGGGAGCTCGATTTGGTTGCGTCGGGGGGTATCGTGGAGCTTCTGGGTGGTTATGCGCTGGTCGCCACTCAATACGACGGCATTCACTTGATCGACTTGCGCGATCCATCGAATCCTACGCTGGTGGGGCGCTATCCCACACCGGGCGCAGCCGGGGATGCGGCCACTCAAGGCGAATCGGTTTGGATCGCGGACGCGGAGGCCGGGCTGCACCGGATGCATCGCCTGGGCTCGGAGCCTCATACCCGCTTCATCGATTCGGTTCGCCTCGAAGTCCTGGTGCCTGCGGGCATGGCCCCGGGGGTATACGACGTGGCGGTCTCTCAGGAAGGGCAGCCCGGCATCCTACGCAACGCTTTTCGTGTCTGCGCTCCCCGTGACTTCGAGGCAGCGCTCGAGCCGCTCCTGCCCGAGGGCAGCGAACTGGAGCATCCGCAGTTGCGTTGGGAGATCGAGTTGGAAGGCGATCCGGTGTTCTTCGAGCCCGAGCCGCGGCACGAGGCAAAAGTGAGGCTCCCCGAATTCTCCGCCGGAATCGAGACCCGCTACCTGCCGGGCAACGGCAGCAAGCAGTCGATCGTCGAGATCGCTCCAGGAGCGGGCGCGAACGGAGAATTGCGCCTGATCGGGGACGATTCGTCAGCCCTGGATCAGCTCTGGGCCGATTTGACCCGGAGCGATGGCGCAGCGCTACCGTCCAAGGGATCTCGTGGCTATGGAGACATCGCTCTAGAAGTTGTCCGCCCCTCCGGGAATCGAATCACTGCAACCGATTTCCGCTACCGGCTGACCTACGATGCCGACGGCCGTCTGGTGGCCGCTTTCGCGGGTGGGACAGGCGCGGACCTGACCATCGATGTCGCGATGGAGGATGCCGACGGCTGCGACCACGGGGTCGCTCTGTCGGTGCTTGAGCGGATGCAGGCGCTGTGTGCGGATTCCGCCAGTCAGGGGTGGCTGACCCGTTGCCCCTGATCCTCGTGCCGCGCTACCGCCGGCCCTTCATCAGAGCTCGCGCCAGGATCCAGTCCATCAGTGCCGGCGAGAGCTTGTTGACCCAGGCCATCGCCTTGCCTTCCAGCGACAGCACCATCTCCCGGCGGCGGGAGTCCGCCATCGAGACGATCGCCCGGGCCACCGACTCGGCGGAGTGCCGGGCCAGCCGGGTGCCCTTTTGCTTGGGGCCGTTGCGCAGCTTGCGCTGGTCGAACTGGCTTTCGGTCGATGACGGGTAGATCAGTCCGACGGTCACCCCGGTGCCCGCCAACTCCGGCCGCATCGACTCGGCCATCCCCTGCAGGGCGAACTTGCTGGCCGAGTAGGCGGTGTAGTGGGGGATGCCCCGCTTTCCCACCACCGACGAGATCAGTAGGATCCGGCCGCTGCCCCGGGTGACCATGCCGGAGATGAAGGGGCGCACCGTGCGCAGCACCCCCATCACGTTGATCTCCAGCACCCGCGCCATCTGCTCGTCGCTGGTCTCCTCGACCCGGGCGTCCAGGCCGATACCGGCGTTGGCGATGACCACGTCGGGGATCCCGTGTTTCTCGATCACCTCGGCGGCCAGCGCCTGCATGCCTGCGGCGTCGGCCACATCGGCAACCCGCGGGATGACCTGTCCCGGCGGACACTCGGCGACCAGTTCGTCCAGTCGCGGCTGGGTGCGCGCCGTGGCGATCACCAGGTCGCCCCGCGCAGCAAACATCTTCGCCGCGGCCCGGCCGATGCCCTCGGAGCCACCGGTGATCAGGACCGTCTTGCCGCTCGCCGCCACGGCTACTCCGCGACCCGCAGGTTGAGGGTGCCGACCTTCTCGATCGTCGCCTCGAGCCGGTCACCCGCTTCGACGGGGCCGACGCCGGCAGGGGTGCCGGTCATCACCAGGTCGCCGGGTTCGAGGGTCACCAGCTGAGAGATGAAGGCGA
>CAZBZH010000819.1:0-2110 GCA_964496265.1 uncultured Acidobacteriota bacterium
GCCTCGATGAACGTCTCCAGGATGCGGATCCGCAGGGGATCGGACATGGTGCGGATCGTTTCCAGGTCGGTGATCGTCTGCAGATCGGCGGGCTCGAACCCCTCGCCGGCGGGCTCGTCGCCGGGTGGTGGAGATTTTCGGGTCGGGCTCAAGTCGTACTCCCTTCGGCACTTGCGAGAAAAAGATATTAGCAGGCTTGCCATTATTCAAGTTCAGTCGAATAATCATGTGGAGTCGTTTATTGGAACTCTGTCGAGAGGTGCGCGATGACCCAGAGCCCCGATCCCCGTCTCCGCCCGTTCTTCGTCATCTGGACCGGCCAGGCGATCTCCCTGGTCGGCAGTTACGCCGTCCAGTTCGCCCTGATCTGGTGGGTCACCCTCGAGACCGAATCCGCCTCGATGGTGGCGGTGGCGGGGTTGCTCGGATTGGCGCCGGCAGTGCTGCTGGGACCCCTGCTCGGCACCCTGGTCGATCGGTCCAACCGCAAGAGCCTGATGCTGCTGGCCGACGGCATCGTCGCCGCGGCCTCGGCGGTGTTGGCCCTGGCCTTTGCCATGGGGGACGTGCGGCTCAGCTGGGTCTTCGCGGCACTGCTGGTGCGGGGGCTCGGCACCGCAACCCATCAGCCGGCGATGACGGCGTCGACCTCGCTGATGGTCCCCGAGGAACACCTGACCCGCATCCAGGGGCTGAATCAGGCGCTCCAGGGTGGCCTGGCGATCATCGGCGCGCCCCTGGGAGCGCTGCTCGTCGCGACCCTCTCGATGTCGTCGGTGATGTGGGTCGACGTGCTCAGCGCGCTGGTCGCCATCGTACCGCTGCTGTTCGTGCGGGTGCCCCAGCCCGAACGCAGCGGCGACCCCGAGGCGGGCTTCCTGGCCGATACACGCGCCGGCTTCGGCTACCTGCTGCAGAACCCGGGCATGCTGGTGCTGGTGGCGCTGATGTCCTGGGTCAACCTGCTGCTTGCTCCTGCCTTTTCATTATTGCCGCTGTTCGTCAAACAGGACCTGAACGGTGGGGTGCTGATGCTGGGCGGCCTGCAATCGACCATGGGCATCGGCCTGATCGCCGGCGGCATCGCTCTCGGCGTCTGGGGTGGGTTCCGCAGCAAGATCTTCACGGCGCTCTCGGGCCTGATCGGTCTCGGGGGCGCGGTGGCGCTCCTCGGCATCGTGCCCGCTTCTGCGCCGATCCTGGCCTTCGCCTCGATGGCGCTGGTGGGAGTGACCGTGACGGTGATCAACGGGCCGTTGATGGCGCTGATGCAGGCGGTGGTGCCCGCCGACTTCCAGGGCCGCGTGTTCGCGCTCTGGGGCTCGATCGCGGCGGGGATGGCGCCGCTGGGCCTGGCGGTCGCCGGGCCGGTCGCCGAGTTCACCGGCATCCGCGCGATGTACCTGGCCGGCGGTGCGGTGTGTGTGGTGGTCGCGATGATCGCGCTGGCGGCGCCGGTGGTGCGCGGGGTGGAGAAACAAGAGGGCGCACCGGGCGACGCGCCCGGAGATGCCGCCGCGGCGGATCCCGCGGTCAACCCCAGCGCCTGATCGGCGCGTCGACCAGGCTCGAGCCTTGCACAATGGGTTCGGTGCTACCCTCATCTTGAATTCCACCGGGGGAGGTCACGTGGATCTGCACGAAGAAGCCCGAGAACTGTTCGAACGGCTCGGCACCGTCCGGTCCCAGCCGGCGAGCGACTGGACCGGTTCATTCGCGCTGCCCCAGGAGCTGGCCGAGTTCTATGAACGGATAGGGCCGGTGGATATTCACGTGCCGGCGCTGGGCAACGACATTTTCTTTCCGTCGCTGGCCAATCTCTGGAAGCACCAGCGAGGCTATCGCTACGGAGAAGATCCCGGCGACCTGCTCGAGGGCTGGAACGACGACTGGCTGGTGCTGGCCGACCAGGGAGCCGATCCGTTCATCTACTCCCGGCAGCGCGGCGAGATTCTCGAGGCGGAACACGGGCAGGGGAGCTGGCAGCCGGAAGATCACATGCCGGGCCTGCTGATGTTCGCCGGCTGTGTCGCCTCGATGGGCATCGTCGCCGAAGCCGCCGGCGACGACCTGCTGGATAGCGCCGAGGAGTTCGTCAAGGCGCGCCACG
>CAZBZH010000820.1:0-2109 GCA_964496265.1 uncultured Acidobacteriota bacterium
TTTGCGGGTAGCATCGGGCATGCAATACACCCCGTGGGTCCCGCAGTCCGCCCCGAGGTAAGAAATGTTCAATCCTTTTGCGCCGCTCTCGGCTAGGCTGGCCTCCTTTTCGGAGGTGGTCGATGCAGAACAGGATTCGAGTCGGATGGGTCGCCATCGCCTTGCTGGCTGCCGGCATGGCCTACGCCGGCGCCGACGGCGCTTCCGCAGCGAAGGGCAGCGCCGGGCCGGTTCGCAGCGAGGTGCTGGAGACCGAGGCGGGCGAACTGGTGCTGGTCCAGGAGGTGCGCCTGCGGGCCCCCCTCGAACAGGTCTGGGCCGCCTACACAACCTCCGAGGGCTGGCGGGCATGGGTCGCCCCCAAGGCCCGGGTCGATCTCCGCGTCGGCGGAACGATCCGGACCCAGTACGACCCCGAGGCCGAGATCGGCGACCCCGGGACCAACACCCTGCACATCGTCAACTACGTGCCGCGCAAGCTGCTGACCCTGCGCGCCGAGCTTCAGGACAACTGGCCCGAGGTGATGAAGCGCGACGGCGAGCACCTGACCAACGTCGTGACCTTCGAGGCGCTCTCACCCGGCGAAACCCGGCTGGTCTCCTACGGCATCGGCTATCGCAAGGACCCGGCCTACGAGCGGCTGATGGACTTCTTCATCAAGGGCAACGAGGCCCTCTACGGCGCGTTGATCCGCCACGTCGAGAAGTAAGTCGGCGCCTCAACGGTTGCCGGGCAGGTACTGCATCGCACCGGCGGTGTTGCCCTCGGTGTCCTCGAACATGATCAGGGTCCCCACCCCCTCGATGACGAAGGGCTGCATGGTGACCTTCCCACCGTGCTGTTCGATCGCCTGGGCGATCGCCTTCACATCCTCAACGGCGACGGTGCACTCGTAGCCGGTCATGCCCTGCCCCTGCACCGGGGTGCGGCGTTCCTGGAGGGCGCCGTGGACCGCGTCGGGGCTGGTGTGGATCCTCCAGAAGTTCGGGGGCCCCCAGGGCTCGAAAGTCCAGCCGAATACCTGCTCGTAGAAGCGCTTCGCGCGCTGGCAGTCGTCGGCGTGGATTGCGAAGTGGGCGATGTCGTTGGGCATGAGTGGCTCCTTGTTGCGTCGGTTCAGCTCCGAGGTGCCCAGAATAGTCAAACCGGGACTGTCTTTCTTGCGACATAATGCCATTCAATGCCGCAAAAACGACAAGACGCGGAGCGGCCCGACGAGGCCGGGATCGCCGTGCGAACCGTCGGGTTCCAGCTCCCGCCCGGCTACCGCATCGAACGCCACCGGCACGACTGGCACCAGCTGGTCTACGCCACCGCCGGCGTGATGACCGTGGCCACCGGAGAGGGTTCGTGGGTCGTTCCCTCCCACCGGGCCGTCTGGATCCCGGCGGCGTTGGAGCACGAAGTGACCATGGGCGCCCCGGTCGCCATGCGCACCCTGTACCTGCGCACCGACCTGCCGCGACTCCCCCGCCGCTGCGGCGTGATCCCGGTGCCGCCACTGCTGCGGGAACTGGTGCTCGAGATCATCCGCCGGGGCATGCTCTACCGCAACATCGCCGAGCACCGCCGCCTGATCGGCGTGTTGACCGACCAGCTGGTGCAGACCCGCGAGGCGCCGCTGCTCGTCCCGGTGCCCACCGCCACGGTCGCGCGACGAGCGGCGGAACGGGCGCTCGCCGACCTCTCCGCAAATCTCTCCCTCGAGACCCTCGCCCGGCAAAGCGGAGCCAGCGTGCGCACCATCGAGCGCCGCTTCGTCGACGAGACCGGGATGACCTTCCGGCGTTGGCTTCAGCGAGCACGCGCGTTGCGCGCGCTGGAACGGCTGGCCGCCGGCGATTCGGTTACCGAGGCCGGGCTCGCGGTGGGCTATGACAGCACCAGCGCGTTCATCGCCATGTTCCGCCGCGTGCTCGGGACGACGCCGGGACGCTATTTCAAATCGGACGGCTCGGCAGGTCGCGCAAAAGAAAACGGCGGGCCCGGAGGCCCGCCGTCATCGTAGGTTGGTGAGTCGCGGCGCTTACGCCAGGTCGAAGCGATCCAGGTTCATCACCTTGCCGAAGGCGGCGGCGAAGTCCTGGGCGAATTTGGCGCCCGAATCC
>CAZBZH010000821.1:0-2107 GCA_964496265.1 uncultured Acidobacteriota bacterium
GCGTGGGTGGCGGCGGCGGCAACGCGGTCAACCGCATGATCGCGGCGGGTGTGCAGGGGGTCGAGTTCCTGGCGGCCAACACCGATTGCCAGGCGCTGACCTCGAACCGCGCTCCGACCAAGCTCCAGCTGGGCAGCAAGCTGACCAAGGGGCTCGGCGTGGGCGGCAACCCGGAGATCGGCCGCAGCTCCGCCCTCGAAGACACCGAGATGGTGGTCGAGGCGCTGGGCGGCGCGGACATGGTCTTCGTCACCGCCGGCATGGGCGGCGGCACCGGCACCGGTGCGGCGCCGATCATCGCCAACCTCGCCCGCGAGATGGGGGCGCTGGTGGTCGCGGTGGTGACCCTGCCCTTCTCCTTCGAGGGGCGGCGCCGGCAGAAGCAGGCCCAGCAGGGACTGGCCCAGCTCAAGCAGATGGTCGACACGGTGATCACCATCCCCAACGACAAGCTGCTACACACCGTCGGTCGCGACACGCCGCTGACCGAAGCCTTCGTGCTGGCCGACGACATCCTGCGCCAGGCGGTTCAGGGCATCTCCGACCTGATCACCGTTCCCGGTGAGATCAACCTGGACTTCGCCGACGTCAAGACGGTGATGGCCGGCATGGGCATGGCGCTGATGGGCACCGGCTGCGCCGAGGGCGAGCACCGCTCGGTGGAAGCCGCCCAGCGGGCGATCTCGTCGCCGCTGCTCGAGGACGCCTCGATCCACGGCGCCCGAGGCGTGCTGATCAACGTCACCGGCGGCGAGGACATGACCCTGCACGAGGTCAGCGAAGCGGCGGACATCGTCCAGGAAGCCGCCGATCCCGACGCCAACATCATCTTCGGCACCGTGGTCGACCGTGCGCTCCAGGGCCAGATCAAGGTCACCGTGATCGCCACCGGATTCGTGCGGGAGGAGATCCGCGAGGACATCCGGCAGAACCACGAAATCGAAGAAAGCCCCGCTATCGCGGCGCCCCTCGAGGCGCCGGCGGCCGCCCCCGCCGCCAGTCCCGAACCCGCCGGTGCCGAGGAGCCCCAGCCGGCCAACCCCTACTCCCGTTCGAGCGAGAGCTTCGACTTCGACAGCTCCGACGAAGGGATGATGCCCAATTTTGGTAACATGAAGGACGATCTCGACGTACCTGCTTTCCTACGGAAGCAAATGGACTGAGGGGGCCCATGAGCCACACCGCGCACCAGCGGGCGAGTTACAAGCTGCTGGTCGTCGATGACGACCCGCAAACCGCCCGACTGGTCCGCTCGTGGTACGAGGGGCGCCCCTACGAGATCTTCGAGGCCGCCGACGGCGCGGCGGGCCTCGAGATGGCCCGCAGTGTCGAGCCGGACCTGATGCTGCTCGACCTGCGCATGCCCAAGGTCGACGGGCTGACCGTGGCGCGCACGATCAAGACCGATCCCCGTCTGCGCACGATCCCGATCATCCTGCTGACCGCCTGCCGCGACGTCGACGACAAGGTCGAGGCGTTCTCCGCCGGCGCCGACGACTACGTGACCAAGCCCTTCGCCTTCGAGGAGGTCGACGCCCGCATCCAGGCGATGCTGCGCCGCCGCGAGCAATGGGTCGGGCTGGTCTCCACCGTCGCCGACCTGCGCGAGAGCAACGCCCGGCTCGAGCAGCTGTTGATCACCGATGAAAAGACCGGCCTGCACAACTTCCGCGAGTTCCAGCGCAAGCTGACCGAGGAGTTCCAGCGCGCCGAACGCTACGACATGCCGCTGGCGTTGGTGCTGTTCGACATCGACCACTTCAAGACCCTCAACGACACCATGGGCCACGTGGCCGGCGACAAGGCTTTGCGCGAGTTCGCCACGCTGGTCGCGGGGGGCGCCCGCAACACCGACACCGCGGCGCGCTACGGCGGCGAGGAATTCGCCGTGATCCTGCCCCACACCGATTCGGAGATGGCCGCGCGGGTGGCGGAACGCATCCGCAAGGCGGTGGAAGACTTCGTCTTCCTCGACGACGAGGTGCCGACGCGCATCACCGTCTCCGGCGGCGTCGCCGGCTACCCCGAGTCCGACGACACCGACTCGGTGGACGCGCTGGTGCGCGCCGCCGACAAGGCGCTCTACCGCGCCAAGAGCGACGGCCGC
>CAZBZH010000822.1:0-2105 GCA_964496265.1 uncultured Acidobacteriota bacterium
GGGTGCTTCGGCCTTCGCTTCCTGGGGGGACTCGCCGGGTTCGCTGGTCGGAGGAGCCGCCGGCGGAGGCGTTTCGCGGATTCCGATGTTCTCGCAGAAGCCGTTGCGCACCAGTTCGAACAGGAACTTGAGCACCACGTACTCGGAGCCGTGGGTCAGCAGTAGGATCTCGGCCACGGTGCGCTTGCCGTCGATCGCCTCGTAGATCTTGCGGGCCATGCGGTTGCGCACCACCTGTTCCGGCGGCGTGCGGTCGCTCTTCTGCTGCAGCACGATGCCCTGATCGTGGATCACCTCGCGGATCTGCTGCATCTCGTCCCAGCGTTTCAATCCCCGCAGCAGGATGTCCTCGACCTGGAGACTCGTGGGGAAGACGTTCTGGATGTCGGTCAGCGTCTCCTCGAAGCGGAAGACGGCGTCTTCCCAGACGAACACGCTGTAGATGATCTCCTCGGCCTTGGCGGCGAGGTGGGAGGAGAGGTCCTCCTCGGAGAGCGCTCCCATCTCGACGAGGATGGTGCCCAGGTGCCGCTTGTCCGACTCCTGAACCGTCAGGCTCATCCGCAGTTGCTGATCGGTGATCTTGCCCCGGGAGAGCAGGAACTGGCCGAGCTTCTCCGGCGGGTCGTCGGACGAGCAGCCGATGACCCGGCCCTCCTCGAACAGGATGCGCTTGACCACCTTGTGACGCTCCACGTGGAGCGTTCCACTTTGACGTGCCTGGCCCAGCCACTGGAGCAGGTCCGGCAGCGCCATCGTCGACAAGGTTCCGATCAGCGGCATGCAACCCTCGGGAGCCGCCCGCCGGGACCGATCCCCGACAGGCGCACGCGGCCATCCATAGGAGAATCTAAATCTCGGGGGCCGCGAAGCAAGGCCGTGGCCCCGGAAACTCCGGGGCATTAGCTTTGGCTTCCCGAGCCACGGATCGGCAGGTCCGCCAGAGGAGAGCCCCGTTGGAGATCCTTCGCATCCCGCAGCGCGTCGTATCGGTCGGAATCATGCTGGAGGACGGCCACACCCTCGAAGGGGAGATGTACGTCCCCGAGGTCGGCCCCGACGGGCTGGCCGGCCGGGTCATCGACCGGCTCAACGACCCCAACGAGCGCTACGTTCCGGTGGCTGCGGCGGGTAACGTCTCTCTGGTCAACAAGTTCCGCATCGCGTCGGTGCGGGTGGCCGGACACAACGAGGTGGCGGGCCTTCCGATCGAGGGCTGCCAGGACATCGAGGTGCGCCTGCGGATGAAGGGCGGCAAGAGCCTCAACGGCCATTTCCGTTTTCTGATGCCCTACCAGCGCTCGCGGTTGGTGGATTTCATGAACGAAACGGCCCAGTTCATGCCGCTGGTCGACGAGGACAGCGTGACCCTGGTCCACGACACCTACATCGTCCAGGTCTGGGGCCAGGACGAGGAGGAGCACCAGCTCCGCTAGCCGGGCCGCGGCCCGGGTCCGGCCCAACCGCCGCCCGGGCGCCCGGGCCCCTTAGCGCTCGACCAGCAGCGAGCCGCCCAACCCTCCGGACACGCACAGGGTCGCCAGTCCGCTGGCCACACTCCTCTGTTCCATGGCGTGGAGCAGGGTGACCAGGATCCGCGCGCCGCTGGCGCCGATCGGGTGGCCCAGGGCGATCGCTCCGCCGTGGACGTTGAGCTTGTCCCGGTCGAACTGCAGCTCCCGGTCGACGGCCAGCGCCTGGGCGGCGAAGGCCTCGTTCAGTTCGATCAGGTCGACATCCTCGACCTTGCGGCCGGCAGCCTCCATCAGTTCCCGGGTTGCCGGCACCGGGCCGATGCCCATGATCGCCGGATCGACCCCCGCGGTGCGGTGGCCGGCGATTCGCGCCATCGGCTGCACGCCGAGCCGTTTGGCCGCCTCGGCCGAGAGCACCACCATCGCGGCGGCTCCGTCGGTGATGCCGCAGGAGTTGCCGGCGGTGACGCTGCCGTCGGCGGCGAAGACCGGCTTGAGCTTGCCCAGGGAGGCGGCGGTTACCCCATCCCGGGGGTGCTCGTCCCGGTCAATGGTGACCGCTCCCTTACGGGTCTCGAGGGTGATCGGTTCGATCTCCGCGTCGAGCAGCCCGGCCTCCCGGGCGGCCTG
>CAZBZH010000823.1:0-2102 GCA_964496265.1 uncultured Acidobacteriota bacterium
GGTTGTGGCTCGCCGCCCTCGGTGCCGTCTGGCTCTTGCAGAGGAGCGGACTCGACCGCCGCAGCACGATCGCCGCCCTGATCCTCGCAACCACCCTGATCGGCAGCACCTGGACGATCCTCGCCTTCCCCGATCCCGAGATCGACGTGTACAACCTGCACCTGGGCGCGGCCGACAGCTTCTCCCGGGGGGTCAGCCCGTACAGCGACGTGCTGGTCGAGGACACTTCGCCGCTGGTCCCGCCGGGAACCATGATCCAGGGGTACCTCTACCCCCCGGTGACCGCGGTGGCCTACACCGCCGGCACCTGGATCGGCGGCGATCCCCGCTTCACCAGCCTCGCCGGCTGGCTACTGGTCTTGACCGCCGCCTGGCTGATGGCCGCCCGGCTCGGCGGCGAAACCTACCGGGTCGGTACCTGGATCGTGCTGGCGCTGGCACTTCAGCCGGGCTGGACCTACATGCTGGAGTTTTCCTGGACCGAGGCCCTCGGCCTGGGCCTGGCCGCCATGACCCTGGCCTTCTGGCGGCGCGCGCCGCTGGCGGGGGCGATCGGCCTCGGACTGCTGTTCGCCAGCAAGCAGTATTTCGCCCTGGCGGCGCTGCTGTTGATCCACCCGAAGCGACCCGAGGCCAACCGGCGCATGCTGATCGGAGGGGCCGTCGGAGCGGCGACCATGCTGCCCTTCGCTCTGTGGGATCCGTCGGGCCTTTGGCGGGCAAACATCGGCTTTCACGCCTCGGTGCCGACCCGCTTCGACGCCAGCAACATCGCCGGGCTGCTGGCGTCGTTCGACGTCCTCTGGCACCCGCCGATCTGGCTGGTCGCCGGCATGCCGTTCCTGCTGAGCCTGCTCCTGCGGCGGCACGCACACACCGCGTCCGGCTTTGCCGCGGCCCTGGCTGCGGTCCTGGGGACCGCGTTCATGCTCGGCACCCACGCCTTCGCCAACTACTGGTTCTTCATCGCCGGCCTCTTACCCCTGGCGGTGCTGGCGGGACGGGACCCTCAGGCGTGAGGATCCTCTACACGTCCCTGGCCTACCCGCCCAGCATCGGCGGCGGCGAGATTCATCTGCATCGCCTGGTGCGGGAGATGTCCCGGCGCGGCGCCGACGTGCAGGTGATCTGCCAGTGGTCCCGCTCCCGCTCCGACTGGCTGCGGGGTTCGACCACCGAGGCCGACCCGGCCCTACGCTACGAGCACGAAGGCGTGCCGGGCCGTCGCACCGGCTTCGACGACGCGACGAGGTCCCGGATGCGCGCCGGGGCGACGCGCTACCGGCAACGCCCGTTGCGGGCTCTGGCGATTCGTCGCCTGGCCCGGCTGTTCGCGCCGGCCTATCGCGCGGCCGTCGAGCAGCGGCCCGACCTGGTGCATATCCTGCGCATGGGCTGCGAGTACTTGCCCCAGGCGGCCCGGCAGTACGCCGAGGAGCAGTGCATCCCCTGGGTCGTGACCCCGCTGCACCACCCCGGCTGGGACGGAGGCAAGTACCGTCACTACGACCGGATCTTCCGCGCGGCCGACGGGGTGATCGCGCTGACCGAATCCGAACGGCAGACCCTGATCCGCTCGAAGGGGGTCGCCGCGGACCGGGTCCACGTCACCGGCATCGGCCCGATCCTCGACGACACGCAGCTCGACGACGGCTCCAACGGCTCCGCGCCAAACCCCTTCGCCGGGCGAGGGGTCGTGTCTCCCTACGTGCTGTTTCTCGGCCGCAAGGCGGGCTACAAGGGCTGGGACACCCTGCTCGACGCGGCGCCGGCGATTCTGGAACGCCACCCCGATACCCGCATCGTCTTCGCCGGTCCGGACACCCCCGAATCGACGGCGCGCTTCGACGCCTGCGACGATGCGCGGATCGTGAACCTGGGCGAGGTCGACCTTTCCGCCAAGACCGCCCTGCTCGCCGGATGCGCCCTGCTGGCGCTGCCCTCCACCGCCGAGAGTTTCGGGGGCGTGTTCACCGAGGCCTGGGCCTGTGGCCGACCGGTCGTCGGCGTCGGACTCCCCTCGGTCGCCTGCGTGATCGAACACGAGACCGACGGACTGCTGATCGAGCCGGCGGCCGCCCCGCTGGCGGCCGCGGTCAACC